>DASRKV010000133.1:0-6068 GCA_035648795.1 Opitutaceae bacterium | reverse complement strand
TTTCCCATGAAAGTCGGTGTCGTCGGTGCGTCCGGTTATTCCGGCGAAACGCTCGTCAAGCTCCTCCTCAACCACTCCCAGGTCACGCTGGGTGCGGTCACGTCGCGCCAGCATGCGGGCCAGCCGTTGGCGCAGGTGATTCCTGCGCTGCGCGGGGTCGATCGCGGCCTGCGCTTTGTCGACTCCGATGCCGCGGCCCTCGCCGCGAGCGACATCGCCTTGTTCTTTCTCGCGCTGCCGCACGGCGCCGCGGCCGCGTACGCCCGGGCGTTGATTGCCGCGGGCAAGAAGGTCATCGACCTCAGCGCCGATTTCCGGGTCGCCGACCTCGCCACATACACCCGTTACTACGGCGAGCATCCTGCGCCGGAATTGCTGGCGCAGGCGCGCTTTGTCCTGCCGGAACTCGCCCCCGCCGACTGGAAGCATTTCCCGCTCATCGCGGCGCCCGGCTGCTATCCCACCAGCATTCTGCTGCCGCTCGTGCCGCTCCTGCGCGACGGGGTGGTTTCGCGCGAGCACATTGTGGCCAACTCCTACAGCGCCGTCAGCGGCGCCGGCCGCAAAGTGGAGGAGAGGTACCTTTATGTCGAACGGGCGGAGAGCACGAAGGCTTACGGGCTGACGAAGCACCGCCATCTCGCGGAAATTGAAGAACAACTCGCGCTCCAAACCGGGGCGCAGACGATCATCCAGTTCAATCCGCACCTGGCCCCGATGCGCCGCGGAATCGCGACGACCATCACTGTCCCGGCCCTGCCCGGCGCCGGCGTCGACCGGCTCTACGCCGCGTGGCGCAAGGCCTACGACGGCCGGCCTTTCATCCAACTACTTCCCAGCGGCGAGACTCCGGACACCGCGTACGTTTCCGGCACCAACCGCGCCGACCTGTCCGCCGTGCTGGATCCGCGCACGGGCAATTTCGTGATCACCTCTGCCATCGACAACCTGGTCAAAGGCGCCAGCGGTCAGGCGGTGCAGATCATGAACCTCTGGTTCGGTTTCCCGGAAACCACGGGTCTGATCTGAGGCGGGGAAGTTTTGCCCGGACTTCTGGCGTGGATTCTGTAGGAGCCTGCTTGCCCGTTCGACTTCGCTCAGGTTCCCGAGCCTGTCGAGGGACAGGCGAAATTTGCTGTCGGCCCGCGAGCACCGCCCCGGATCGCCTGCAAGCAGGCTCCTACAATTGTCTACAAGACGGTCGCGCCCTGAAAACTCTTGCACTCGCGCGCGATTCAAACTGGGTTCATCCGGCAAAATCCACGAGCGGAACGGCCTCTACCCCGGACTCTTCATCCGCTCCGACCTTCGCCAAGCGACCGACAGAAATCATGATCGAATTCACCAATAAAATCCTCTTCGTGGGCTACGGTGCCGTGGCCGAATGTACGCTGCCGATCGTCTTCAAGCACATCAAGGTGCCGGCGAAGAACGTCACGGTCATGGATTTCGAGAACCGCGCGGAAAAGCTCAGAAAGTGGACGGCGAAGGGCGTGAAATTTGTCCAGGACCGCGTCACCCGCGAAAATATGGGATCGCTGCTCGGCAAGTATGTCTCCGCCGGCGACATCCTGATCGACCTCGCCTGGAACATCGAGGCGCTCGAAATCCTGCAATGGTGCCACGACCGCGGCGTGCGCTACATCAACACGTCCACCGAGCTGTGGGATCCGTACCAAGGTTTGCCGGACAACAAGCCGACCACGAAGACCCTTTATTGGCGCCAGATGAACCTGCGCCGCCTGCTCGCGAAATGGCCCGTGAAGGGTCCGACCGCGGTCATCGAGCACGGCGCCAACCCCGGCCTCATCTCGCATTTCACCAAACAGGGCCTGATCGACATCGGCCAAAGCCTGCTCGCCGACCAGAAGCTCAAGGGCAAAAAGGCGGAGGAAGTCGCCCAGCTCATCGCCGACCGCAAGTTCAACGTTCTGGCGCAGAAGATCGGCGTCAAGGTCATCCACTGCAGCGAGCGCGACACCCAGATTTCCGATGTGCCGAAGCAGGTCGACGAGTTCGTCAACACCTGGAGCATCGAGGGCTTCCGCGAGGAGGGCACCACCACTGCCGAGATGGGCTGGGGCACGCATGAGAAGGAGTTGCCCGCGTTCGCCTCTCAGCACAAGGAAGGCCCGAGGAACCAGATCTGCCTCGCCCGCATGGGCATCAACACCTGGGTCCGTTCCTGGGTGCCCGATTACACCATCCACGGCATGGTCGTCCGCCACGGCGAGTCCTTCTCCATCTCCGACAAGCTCACGGTCTGGGAAAACGGCCAGGCGGTCTACCGGCCGACGATGCACTACGCCTACTGCCCCTGCGACAACGCCATCATCTCGCTGCAGGAGCTGCGCGGCTACGACTACAAGCTGCAGGTGAACCAGCGCATCATGAACGACGAGATCACCCGCGGCTCCGACATCCTCGGCGCGCTGCTGATGGGTCACGCCTACAACTCGTGGTGGATCGGCAGCGACCTCAGCATCGAGGAATCCCGCCGCCTGGTCCCGCACCAGAACGCCACGACCATGCAGGTCGCCATCTCCGTTGTCGCCGCGACAATGTGGATGATGGACAATCCCGAGTCCGGCGTCGTTCTTCCCGACGACCTGCCGCACGACTACGTTCTCGACATCGCCAAGCCTTATCTGGGCAGGTGGATTTCCCGGTCGGCCGACTGGACGCCGCTGCGCGACTACCAGAACACGTTCAAGGGCTTCAACCAACCCGACCTCGACCTCAAGGATCCGTGGCAGTTCAAGAATTTCCTGATCAAGGACGGCCGCTAAGAGCGGGCAATGGTGCGCGTTGGCTCGCCGCCATAAGGTGCGACCTGATGATTCCGCAAGAAACACTTTGGGCATTCGATGGCCTGGTAGGAGCCTGCTTGCCCCTCGACAGGCTCGGGGCCCTGAGCTCGTCGAACGGGCAGGCGATCGATCTTCGACATCGCGAGTAAACCCGCTCCTGCGCCGGCATCGTTCCGGCTGAACCAACGCGCGAAAGGAAAATAATGATCTCTCTGACCCGGCTGCAGAAACTCGGGAAGGAACACGGCTCCCCCCTGTTCGTGATCGATCACGACGCGCTCCGGAAAAACTACCGGCAGTTCCGGCGCCACCTGCCGCGCATCCAGATCTATTACGCGGTCAAGGCCAACCCGGATCCCGCCATTGTCCGCACGCTCTATCAGGAAGGTTCGAGCTTCGACGTCGCCTCGATGCCCGAGTTCATGATCGTCCACGAGAACATCAAGGACCTGCCGGCCAGAGAGCGGCAGGACTGGATCTGGGACAAGATCATCTACGCCAATCCGACCAAGGCCACCGAGACCCTCGAGCAGCTCAACCAATACAAGCCGCTGGTCACCTTCGACAACCTGGAGGAGATCCGGAAAATCAAGCAGCACGCGCCCAACGCCGGGCTGGCGCTGCGCCTCAAGGTGCCGAACACCGGCGCGATGGTCGAGCTCTCCTCCAAGTTCGGCGCCTCGCCCGGCGAAGCCGTCGATCTGATCCTCGCCGCCGACAAGGCCGGCCTCGTGGTCGAGGGCATCAGTTTCCACGTTGGCAGCCAGACGACCAATTTTGAGAATTACGTGCAGGCGCTGAGCCTGACCGCGTCGGTTTTCCAGGAAGCGCAGGATCGGGGCTACACCAAGATGAACCTGGTCGACATCGGCGGCGGCTTCCCGGCGCCGTACGATGCAAGCGTGCGGCCCTTGCGCGAGCTCGCCAAGGTGATCAACACCGAGCTCGACCGCCTCTTCCCCAAGAACATCCAGATTCTCGCCGAGCCGGGCCGTTTTCTCGTGGCCAGCGCGGGGTACGCGGTGTCGAAGATCATCGGCAAGGCCGTGCGCGACGGCAAAACCTGCTATTACATCAACGACGGCGTCTATCACACCTATTCCGGCGTCATCTTTGATCACTGCAAGTATCCGGTCCAGGCGTTCAAGAAGGGGCCGACGAACCTCTGTTCCGTCTTCGGCCCGACCTGCGACGCGCTCGATGTGGTCTCGATGGCGGAGAATCTGCCCGAGCTTGAGCGCGACGACTTCGTCTTCAGCGAGAACATCGGCGCCTACAGCCACGCCTCCTCGACCTACTTCAACGGCTTCCCGCCCGCGACGGTCGTGCACGTGAACCGGTAGAAGATTTGGCTCCGCCCAGAATTTGATCTCCCCCGGAGACGGAAGTTTGAAAGCCCGGCGCCGTGCGGGCGACGGTCGAGGGTCAGACCAACCAGCGGATGGAAGGTGGAACCCGCCATCCCTGGCGGGTTCTTCGGCAGAAAGACCTTCAACCCGCCGGGGACGGCGGATTCCACCTCTTGGCGCTTTCCGTTTACCTGCCTATTTCGCCCCAGCGATCCCGCGGCCAGTGGCAGCCCAGTAGATGCCGCCGTAAATGTGATCGAGGAAGGTCTTGTCCCGGTAGAGCTCGGGCATGTGACCGATCGCGGTCACGAAGCTGCGGCCGCCCTCGAAATTGTGGTACCACGCGATCGGGTGAAACGCCCCCATGCCCTCCGCATGCTGGCTGGGCCAGATGTGCGTGGGATCGTATGTCGACTCGTCCACGGTCATCACGACATGGAGGTCGGGGGCGAGCGGCGCGTCGAATTCATACCATTCATCAGTCCAGACCCAGCGATCGGGCACCGCCATCATCGCGGGAAAGTTCCGATCGGTGACGTTTAACACCGCCGTTTGAACGTACGGATGGATGCGAAACGATCGCCCGGCGAGTTGTTCATACCACGGCCACTCGCGCTTCGTCGCGATTGCCATGTGCACGCCCACGAAGCCGCCGCCCCCATGAATGTAGTCTTTGAAACGCTCCCGGCGCGCCTCGTTCAGTTCCTCGCTCGGCGTGTTCAGGAAGACGATGGCCGCAAACTTTTTCAGGTCGCCATCCAACACCGCCGCATCGGTGGACCAGGTCAGACCGAACTGGTGATGCAGCGCCATCTTCTGAAAGGATTCCTTGGCGACCGGAATGCAGTCGCGGTGCCACTTTTCGGGGACCGCCAGCACGAGCACCTCGAACTGGGTTTGGCCGCGCGCGGGCCGGGCCAGGAAGGCGGCGGCGGCAAGCAGGGGAAAGAGGAGGGATTTCATCGATCGGGAGCGTAAAACAGATCTATTCGCGGAGCCAAGCTCGGGAGAGCCTGGCATGGGCGCTCGCGAAGACGGTAGGATCCTATTTGCGCGTTGAGAAGAATTGCTTGCAGGCAAGCTCCGACACGCGCACGTCGCCGGATTTGTAGGAGCCTGTTTACAGGCGATTTCAGACTCGATCGTCTCCGGCCAGACCGGGATGGAGCAAAGCCCGCCGTGCCACAGCAGCAACGGTACTTCCCCGGATTTTGCCTTGTGAGAGGCAAAGCGGCCACCCATAGTGCGCGGTTTCCATGAGCACTACGCCGCCCAACCAGCCGTCCGTACGCCCCGACCGTCCTGGCAATCCCGCCGCCAAGACCGATGTCGAACCTCCCTTCGAGGAGCAATTGCGCGCGATCTGGGAAAAGAAGGAAAACCGCACCACCGTCTTCTTCGGCTGCGCCGTCGTCGCACTGGCAATCATCGGGTGGTATGGCTACAAGGCGTTTGCGGCCCAACGGGAAAGCGAGATCGAGTCCGCCTATTCCGCCGCCGTCATCCCGGCCCGATTGCATGCGTTTACGCAGGACAACAAAGGCCATCCGCTGGCAGGAGCCGCCTATCTGAAGCTGGCGGATGACGCCTACACGGCGGGCAACTATGACGCTGCCTTCGGCGATTACGACAAGGCGGCCACCGCGCTGCCGGGCACGCCCTTTGCCTCGCGCGCCCTTTTGGGGAAGGCGGTGTGCCAGGTTCGATCGGGCAAGATCACCGAAGGCTCGACGGCCCTCCGCCAATTGGCCGAGGATGCGGCGCAGCTCAAAACCGTGCGCTGCGAGGCCGCCTATCATCTGGCCACGCTGGCCTTTGATGCCGGGAATTTTGACGACGTCACGAAACTCGCTGACCTCATCATGCAGGTTGACGCCGGCGGTCTCTGGGCACAGCGGGCGATCCAATT
>DASRKV010000132.1:0-2231 GCA_035648795.1 Opitutaceae bacterium | reverse complement strand
ATACCGGGAGGAGAGTTGATTAGCTGCGCTCATACTTCGTAGTGCGATCGCTACATCGGCTTGTCTAGACGTCTAAATACTGAAACCACTGAATCCATGGCACCGTATAGCAGATATTCCCATAAGCCGGTCGCCGACTTCGCCGCCGAAACAGCCCAAGCTCAGGTCGAAGTGCTCTCGTCAAACTCATCCTCACCCGACGCCCCTCCGTCGTTCTTGGATAAGCCGGAGCCGACGGTGGTTGAAGCCGATCCACTCGAACGGAGCGGTTTGCAGCTTTACCTGCAGGAAATCGCCAAGACGCCGCTGCTGACCATCGCCGAAGAGGTGCAATTGGCCCGCCGGATTCGCCGCGGGGACAAGGCCGCGCGCGATCACATGATCAGTGCCAACCTGCGCCTGGTCGTGAAGATCGCCCACGATTACAAGGACTTCGGCCTCCCTTTCCTCGACCTGATCAGCGAAGGCAACATCGGGCTGATCAAGGCCGTGGAGCGCTTCGATCCCCGGAAGGGCGGCAAGCTCAGCACCTACGCCGCCTGGTGGATCAAGCAGTCCATCAAACGCGCCCTCGCCAACCAGTCGAAGACCATCCGCCTGCCGGTCCACCTCGTCGACAAGATCTCCAAGATGCGCCGGACGGCCATGGCGCTCGCCGAAGACTATGGACGGGAACCCACCGATGAGGAGCTCGCGTACGAGCTGGGCATCCCGGTCAACAAGGTCGCCCATCTCAAGTCCGTGAGCATCCGCCCGGCGTCGCTCGATGCCCCGATCGGCGAAGACGGGGAATCCGCCACGTTTGGCGAGATTGTGGGCGACGAAAACGCCATCAGTCCCTACGAGAATGTCCGTGAGCACAACTTGAGGTCCGATCTGGACCAGATGATCAATTCGCTGGACAAGCGCGAAGCCGAGATTCTGCGAATGCGGTTCGGCCTCGATGGCCGCGACGAACTCACCCTCGAGGAAGTCGGCCGGAAATTCAAGGTCACGCGCGAACGCGTGCGCCAGCTTCAGAATCTCGCCCTCCAAAAGATCCGCAAGCTGATGGCGCGAAACGAAGCCCAGCGGAGCGTCGAGGAGATCGAGCAGGATGAACGTCTGCGCAAGCGCATGGAAGTCCTGCGCGAGTTCTTCGAGAGCAAATCGGCCAAGAAGCCAGGCAGGAACTAGCCGCCTGGCGGTTTCCGGGCTGCGAGCTCGCCCATTTCCCGGGGCCACGACACCCTCGTCGCGGCTCCAAATGGCGGCGGGTCTGAAGGGTGAGCAGGACGGTGATACATCCGGTCCGGCGCGACGTTCTGGACATGCCGGGGGGAACTTTCCACTGTGGCTCGACACCCATTCTGCACGATGGCCCGCCACCTGCCCCTGATCCTTCTTCCCTTCGTCCTCTCGTGCGCGAGTCCGGCTCGCGCCGCCACCACCGCCGACGCGGAGGAACTTTACCGCGCCAAACGCTATGTCGAGGCCCAAACCGCCTTTGAACAGGTGATCGCCGCCGAGCCCACCAATGCCAACGCCGCCTACCATCTCGGGGAACTGGCCGTGATGCGGGGCGCTCCCGAAGAAGCCGTCAAGTGGCTCGAATCGGCCACCGCGCTGGTGCCTAAATCGGCGCGATACTTCCACGAGCTCGGCGACGCCTACGGCCTGTCCGCGGAAAAGGCCGGCCTCTTTTCCAAGCTCGGCCTCGCCCGAAAGTGCGAGACGGCTTACGCGCAGGCGGTTGCGTTGGACCCGGAGGACGTCGAAGCCCGTTACGCGTTGTTCACCTATTACCGGCAGGCTCCGGCGATTGCCGGGGGCGGCCTGGAAAAGGCTCGCGCGCAGGCGCTGGAAATCCGGAAGCGGGACGAGGTGCGGGGCACCCTCGCCCTGGCCGAGCTCAGCGTCGCCGAACACAAATTCGACGAAGCGTTCGCCATGCTCGACGACCTCCGTCGCCGTCATCCCGAATCATTGGCCGCAAGCTATCAATTCGGCCGCGCGGCGGCCATGTGCGGTCAGCGGCTCGATCAGGGCGCGGCCGCCCTGCGGCAGTACCTCACCGCGACGCCGGATGAGAATCAGCCGCCCCTGTGGGCGGCACACTGGCGATTGGGACAGATTCTGGAGAAGATGGGCGACAAGCCGGGGGCGCGCGTTGAATACGCGGCGGCCTTGAAGCTCAATCCCACCCAGCCGCAACTGCTCGAAGCGGCCCAGCGCCTGAAGTAGGGAAAGCA
>DASRKV010000131.1:0-2990 GCA_035648795.1 Opitutaceae bacterium | reverse complement strand
CAGGGACTGAACCGAATCGCCGAGGGCCTCAACCAAGCGGTCAGCGAACGCGAGGTCCTGCAATTGACTCTGGAGCGGGCACTGGAGCTGCCAGGGATTCAGGCGGGCTGGATTTCTCTGCGAGAAGGTGAGTCCGGCTTCCGGTTGGCCGCGGCGCGCAACCTGCCGCCGGCGCTCGAGGTTCCCGGCGCGATGGAGGGAGACTGCGCATGCCGTCGCCGGCTCATTTCTGGCGAGTTCGGCTCCGTCGCCGACATTATTGAATGCGAACGCCTCGGTAACGCAAAGGGGGACTCGCGCGGGCTGCGCTACCACGCAAGCGTTCCATTGTGGCTCGGGGGCCGGACGCTGGGCGTCATGAATCTCGTCGGGCCGGAGAAGGGATTGTTTAACGAAGACGAATTGAAAGTCCTGTACACCGTCGGCAACCAGCTTGCCGTAGCGCTGGAGCGGGCAAGATTGCTCGAAGATCTGGAGCGGCTGGTGCAGGAGAGGACCGCAAAGCTCGAAGCAGAGGTTGCCGAAAGAAGGCAGATCGAACGGGACCAGGCCCGCCTGGTGGCGATCATCGAGGCAACCCCCGATCTGGTGGCTACCGCCGGTCTCGATGGTTATCCACGGTACTGCAATCAGGCCGGCCTTCGCATGCTCGGGTTCGATTCCGTGAATGACCTGTCGCTCACACGTTTCATGGAGACCCGTCCTGAGGGGGCGGCGAAACTGGCGGCGGAGACGGGAATTCCCCACGCCGTCGCGCACGGATCGTGGAGCGGAGAAACGGTACTCCTAGGCGGCGACGGGCGGGAGATTCCGGTGTCGCAGGTCATCATCGCGCACAAAGGAGACGATGGATCGATCGAGTACCTGTCGACGATCATGCGCGATATCACCGAGCACAAGCAGGCGGAGGTGACGCTGCGGCAGCTCAATGAAGATCTCGAACAAAGAGTGGCGGCGCGCAGCGCGGATGCGGAGCAGGCTAACCGCGCCAAGTCGGCCTTCCTCGCCACAATGAGCCATGAGATCCGAACCCCCTTGAACGGCGTGATCGGCATGGTCGACGTGCTGCACCAGAGCAGCCTCAGGGCCGATCAGGTGGAGATGGTCGATCTCGTCCGTGAATCGGCGTTATCTCTGCTGGGCATCGTTGACGACATTCTCGATTTCTCCAAGATCGAGGCCGGCAGGCTGGAGATCGAAAACACACCCTTGTCGGTGGCGGAGGTGGTGGAGAGCGTCTGCGCCTTGCTGGACCACGCTGCCGAAAAGAATCGGGTCGAACTCACTCTCTTCACCGATCCGGCGATTCCTGCGGAAGTCCTGGGCGATGCGCTTCGCCTGCGCCAAGTACTGGTCAACCTCGCCAGCAACGCCATCAAGTTCTCCAGTGATGAGGGACGGCCGGCCCGGGTGTCGGTGCGAACGCGGCTGGCCGAGCACAGCCCGGAGCGGGTCACGGTGGAACTTCAGGTGGCCGACAGCGGCATCGGCATGGATGAGCAGACCCAGGCGCGGCTCTTCACCGCCTTCACCCAGGCCGATGCCTCCACCACCCGGCGTTTCGGCGGCACTGGCCTCGGGCTGGCCATCTCCCGCCACCTGGTGAAACTCATGGGCGGCGAGATCAGCGTGCAAAGTGCGCCAGGCAAGGGCTCCACGTTCATCGTTCGCCTGCCGTTCACGCCGCTGCCGGCCAAGCCCGATTCGGGCGCGGCGGCATCGGAAGTTGCCGGGCTCTCCTGCCTGGTGGTGGGTGGCCCGGAGGGGTTGGCGGCGGACCTCACAGCCTATCTCACGAACGGCGGCGTGGCCGTTGAGCGCGCGCTGGACCTGGCGAACGCTTGGGAGCGGACCGGCACGCTTGCGCCCGGCCTGTGGGTATGGGTGTGCGTGATGGACGATGGCGACGACCGGCCGGCTCTGGACCAACTACGCGCCGCCGCCCGTACCCGGATCGATCTGGACGTTCGCTTTGTCGTCGTCATTGAACGCGGGCGGCGGCGCAAGCCGCGGGCGATGGCTTCCGACCTGATCATGGTGGACGGCAACGTGCTCACCCGTCGGATTCTTCTCAAGGCGGTCGCCATCGCCGCGGGACGGGCGCAGGTGGAAGAAGAAGGACCCCCGTCCGGCAAGAGTCAGGCGGCGATTCGTCCGCCATCGCGTGAGGCGGCGTTGCTGCGGGGCCGCCTGATCCTGGTGGCCGAAGACAACCAAACCAACCAGAAAGTGATCCTGCGGCAACTCGGACTACTCGGCTATACGGCAGATGTCGTCGGCGACGGCCGCGAGGCGCTGAATCGCTGGCAGAGTGGTGATTACGCGCTGCTGCTCACTGATCTGCACATGCCGGAAATAGATGGCTATCAGTTGGCCATCGCTGTCCGCGCCGGCGAGGCCGGCAAGCGGCGCATACCGATCGTCGCTCTGACCGCCAATGCCCTTAAGAGCGAGGCCGAGCGTTGCCGTGCCGCTGGCATGGACGATTACCTGAGCAAGCCGGCGCGGTTGACGGATATCAAGGCGATGCTGGAAAAGTGGCTGCCAACCGCTTCCGAACCCAAACCGGATTCACGCGATTCGCCCGCCAGATTGGCCCCGGTCGACGTGAACGTGCTCAAGGCATTGGTGGGCGACGACCCCGAGGTGATCCGCGAGTTCCTGCGCGATTTCCGCATCAGCGCAGCGAAGATTGGGGTGGAGTTGAAGGCTGCTTGTGAGAACGGCCAAGCGGCGCAGGCAGGCGCGCAGGCGCACAAGCTCAAGTCCTCGGCGCGTGCTGTCGGCGCGTTGCTGCTGGGTGAGTTGTGCGCCGAGATGGAACAGGCCGGGGATGCCGGCCAGGCCGAGGCGTTGACCTCGCTACTGCCGCGCTTCGTGGCGGAGTTGGCCGTTGTGGATGAGTGTCTGTCTGCGCCTATCCAATTCTGACCCTGGCATGGATGTGAACCGCCCCGGTTTTCCCGGAGGCTCATTGGCTTGAGTCACGC
>DASRKV010000130.1:0-2380 GCA_035648795.1 Opitutaceae bacterium | reverse complement strand
GGTCACCGCCACGCTCGAGGAGGCCGCCCGCACACTGGAAATCGATCCGGCCACCCTGTACCGCAAGCGGCAGAAACTCGGGCTGATGTAAGGCCCGCCCCTGTCGGACTTACGTCCTGCCGGACTCCTACTGAGCCTTACGGAATGAAGTGACGTTGGTGGAGCGCGTTGTCACTCCCTCGACAGGCTCGGGGCCCTGAGCGAAGTCGAACGGGCAACGCGCCAAGGCGTCTTGAGGACAAGCCGCACCACCTCTGTCTGTCACTGCAGTAAGTAAACCTCAGTAAGGGCAAAGCTGCTTCTCAAAAACATCGGGAATGGGCAGTAGATCGGCGATTGCCTTGAGATTTCCTGCCACCATGGCTCACTGGACCGAATCCTTCTCCCACAAGAAGAGTCGGTTTTACTTTCAGCAGCTTGAAGGGCCCGAAGCCCGACAGGCTGCAGCTCCGAAAACATGCTTCGCACACGTCTTTATCTCGGCCTGTTCCCTCTGCTGCTCCTGCTGATCGTCATGGGCGGGTACGCGGTCGTTACCTGCCTGGAGCTGAGCCGTTCGGTTGAATTCACCCTCGTCGCCAATTACCGCGCGCTGCTGGCGACGGAGGCGATGAAGAACGCGGCGACCTTGATGAACAACGCGCTTTACCAGCCGCTGTCCGGCGATGTCTCCGCCCCTGAACAGTTCACTGCCCAGCGCTCTCTTTTTGAGCGGAATCTTCACGAACAATCGATGGCATCGGCCGGCACCTCGCGGGCTCCATTGGTCGAAGCCGTCGACGATTCCTTTCTGGCCCAGGTCAAGGCGGATACGGCCTTCCTGCAGGTGGGCGCGCAGTCCCGCCAGGTCGTTGACCGCCCGACCGCGACCGCCTGCTTCACCACCCTGAAGGCTTTGGAAAACCTGGCGCATTTCGATCACGACGTCATGGAGTCGGAACTGGCCCGCGCCCGCCGCGTCACCCGGACGACGGTGAAGCTTTTGTTCGGCGCGATGGCGGCGGCGGTGGTGCTCTCGCTTTACCTGTCTTACCGGCTCAGCCGTTCGTTGCTCCGGCCCATCGAAATCCTCACGTCCTCGGTCGTGGCGCTGGGGGCCGGCACCCTCGACCACGATGTGCCGGTCCTGTCGCACGACGAACTCGGTGAACTTGCCCGGGCGTTCAATTCCATGGTCGCGAAGCTGCGGGCCTTTCGGGACGCCACGACCGCGAAGGTCTTGCGCGCCCAGCGGACGATGGAGGCGACGCTCACCTCGACGCCGGATCCGGTCTTCGTGGTCTCCAGAACCGGCAAGATCGAGCTGCAGAATCCCGCGGCGGAGATGCTGGTGCAAGGGCCGGAGTTCTCCGACGGACTGCCCGCACCGTTGCGGCAGCCGCTCGCGGACGTCCTGGCGTCCGGCAATCACTATCTGCCCACGGGCTATGACCGGGTGATCACTCTTCGCGTCGGGCGCGAGGACCGGCATTTTCTGCCCCGCATCCTCGCGGTGGGCGACGCGCTCACGGGATTCGGCGGGGCGGCCATCCTCCTGCAGGATGTGACGAAGTTCCGGCTCCTGGACGATGCCAAGAACAACCTCGTCGGAACGGTCAGCCATGAACTCAAGACACCGCTAACGAGCCTGCGCATGGCGGTCTACCTCCTCCTCGAACAGAACGTTGGCACCGTCTCGCCCGCCCAGCACGAACTGCTGGAGACGGCGCGGGACGACGCCGACCGGCTGCTGCGGATCCTGGACGATCTGCTCGACCTCAGCCGGTTGGAAGGCGGCGCCACTGCCTTGAACCGCACGCCTGAACCCGCGGATCAGCTTCTCACGGCCATGGCCGCCGAGATCAGGCCGCTCATCGAAGCGGCCCATCAGCGCCTGGCGATCGCCGTCACTGCGGGGACCCCGGCGGTGCCGGTGGACCGTGACCGGATCCGGCATGTCTTCATCAACCTGCTGACCAACGCCAGCAAGTACTCGCCGCCAGAGAGCGAAATCACGCTGTACGCCGGACCGGCCGCCGACGGCTTCGTCAAATTCGGAGTCCGCGACCGCGGCCCGGGGATTCCGCCGGCGAGCGTGCCCTACGTCTTCGAAAAGTTTTATCGCGTGCCCGGACAGAACAAGAAGGGCGCCGGTCTGGGGCTGGCCATCGCCCGGGAGATCGTCGTCGCGCACGGGGGCAGCATTGCCTGTTCGAGCGAACCCGGGAGGGGGACGGACTTCTATTTTCTGCTGCCGGGCTAGCCCGCATATTTCATAGTCTTAGCCATCGCTATGACCATCTTCCTGCTAGCGGCTCCTCTGATGGCGGTAGTCAAGGGATATGCGGGCTAGTTTCAAAACCGCCCCTCCGAGGAGAGATAATGCGACCGCGTACAACTG
>DASRKV010000129.1:0-2723 GCA_035648795.1 Opitutaceae bacterium | reverse complement strand
AATCAAGGAAACGTCTGGGCTCTGCTTGTGATTGCCACCTTGGCCGACTTATGTGGCGACGCTAAATGCGGAATCTCTAGAATGGTCACCAAGGCCCGTTGGCGGAACTTGATTTCGCCGCGGGATTGCATTCGATTGGCCGGCGACATGGATGCCTATGCCCAGGCCGGGGAGTTGATCGATGCCGCGCACTCGGCCGATCCGCACCGCGCCGCCGACGGGCGGCCCGCCGAGCTGGTCTACGCCGAACGCATGGAATCCTGGGTCGGCCGGCTCGTGCCCGGGGCCCCGCCCGTCCTGCGGCTCGCCGCGCGCTGTCAGCATCTGGAGCGATGGTCGGCGCCGCGCGTCTCGTATCCAGAAGGCAAGGCCGGCTATCTCGCCTGGTGCAAGTCGCTCTACCACCGGCAGGCTGGCCGCGTCGTGACCTCCCTGATCTACGTATGTCCACGCTCGTGAGAACCCGCCTTCGACTCGCCGGCGTGGGGCTGTTTCTCGTCCTCGTCGGCATCCAGTTTTTCCATCCCACGAGAAACCTCGGCACGACCGGCGGCCCCAACGATGTCACCGTCCGCTATGCCGTGCCGGACGACGTGCGCCAATTGCTGGCCGAGGCCTGCTACGACTGTCATTCGGACCGGACGCGGTATCCGTGGTATGCCAGCGTGCAACCGGTGGCGTGGTGGCTCGACCATCACGTGCGGGAGGCCAAGCGTGGTCTTAACTTTTCCGAGTTCGGCGCCTACCCGGCACGCCGCGCTGCGCGCAAATTGGACGGGATTGGCAACGAGGTCGACCAAGGCGACATGCCCCTGCACAGTTACACCTGGATGCATCCCGCCGCCCGGCTGACGCCGGACCAAAGAAAAAAAATCGTCGACTGGGCGGAGGCGCTGCACGACAAGATTCTGCCAGAATAAGCCCGCCGACGCCGCAAGATCGAACTGCGCCGTCCGCCCGGGACCGTCTCCGGCCATGCCCCGCCCACCTGAATCGTTCCGCACCGCGCGTTTGCTCGCCCGCCGACCGCAACTGGAGGACGCGGAAGCCGTGTTCGCCGCGTATGCCGGCGACCCGGTGGTGACGCGGTATCTCTCCTGGCGCAATTACCCGGAGGTGGCGCCGTTGCGGGAATTCCTCCGGGGCGTGGTGCATGCCTGGGAAACCGACGAGGGCCAGCGCTATGCCTGGCTGCTCTGCCGGCACGAGACCGCCGCGCCGATCGGCTCGATCGGGGTCAACTTCGACGCCCATGGCGCGCTGGTGGGGTACGTGCTCGGCCGCCCGCATTGGGGTCAAGGGCTGATGACGGAGGCCATGACGTATGTTGTCGCGTGGACGATGGCACAGCCGTCGCTTTTTCGCGCCTGGGCTTTCTGCGATGCCGAGAACATCGCCTCCGCCCGCGTGATGGAAAAAGCCGGCTTGTCGCGCGAAGGCGTGCTCCGTCGCTGGCACGTCTGCCCGACCATCGGTCCCGCGCCACGCGACTGCCTGGTTTATGCGAAGGTCCGGTAGCACCGGGAACGCGCGCTCCGGCCTTTTTCAAGAGTGTAATAAATCCGCTCGAACTTGGCCCGACTTCTGCTAGAGGGATCAGCACGCACACCGGCTGGTCTGCGGTCCATCTAACATCCTATCATGAACATAAGAACAACCTCCTTGCTCGGTTCGGCTTTGGCGTTGGCTTTGCTGGCCCCCTCGGTTCGCGCTGACAACACTGTCTCCACGGTGGTCACTCCCACCTTCGTCAACCAGTATATGTTTCGTGGCGTCCGGCTCGGCGGACCTTCGTTTGAACCCTCGGTGGAAGTTGATTCCGGGAACTACGCGATCGGCGTCTGGACGAATTTCCCGATCAAAGACAAGGTGGACGGACAATCCGATCCCGAAGTCGATCCCTACGGCTCCTACACCATCGCGGTGAATGACTCCTTCAACGTCGCTCCCGGTTTCACCTGGTACAACTACCCCAACGCTCACACGAGCGATGGGTTCTACAAATCGACGTTCGAGCCCAACATCGCCGTCAACTACACCGTGTCCGGGATGAAATTCACCCCCAAATTCTACTACGATGTCGTGCTCAAAGGTCCGACGTACGAGCTGACGATTACCTATGCGATTCCGCTGAAGGACGCCGGCACCGAACTTGACTGGACCGCCACCGGCGGCACCTATATCATCAGGGATGCCGCCAAAGGGGTTGATCCCCAGGTGAAGAATTGGGGTGACTATTATCTCATCGGCGTTTCGGCGCCATTCGCGATTAACAAGGCGTCGAAGCTGATCATCGGCTTTGCCTATACGAAGGGCTCCGGGAATTTCCTCAAACAGGGAACTTTCCCCAAGGTGGAGAACACCGCGGCGGTCGGCCGCGGCGTGGTCACGCTAAGCTACGCCTACACCTTCTAACTGAGCGTTCATCCGGTTTCACGCGGCCCGCGCCTGACTGCGCGGGCCGTTTCATTTTCCCCCGGCGTACAAGGCCTGCAACCCCTCGCTGAACGCCTCGGGCAGCACGGTGTAGTGGTCGCGCCGGAGGAAGCGACGGCTGATGACCTCGAGCCGCGGAAACGGCTGGGCGGCAAGCTGACGCTCGAGCATTTCCAGGTCGCCGGTCATCGAGGGGGTGTCGTTCTCTCCCACGGCCAGAAACAATCGCGCGGGCAGCGCTGCGCCGGTCCGTTGCAGGCGGTCCGCCTGGCCGAGCAGCGCGCGAT
>DASRKV010000128.1:0-7860 GCA_035648795.1 Opitutaceae bacterium | reverse complement strand
GGTGAGCCAGGCGGCGCTGGCGAGCATCGCCCGCATGGCCGATGGCGGCATGCGCGACGCGCAGTCGATCTTCGACCAGATGATTTCATTTTGCGGCAGCGACGTCACCGAGGCCGATGTACTCGACGTGTACGGCCTGGTCGCGACGGAGAAGATCGCCGAACTGGCCGGAGCACTCGCCGCCGGCGATCACAAGAAGATCGTCAGAATGGTCGACGAGTGCGACACGGAGGGCCGCGATCTCTTCCGCCTTTTGGTGGACCTGCAGAGCCACGTGCGCACGGGTTTGCTCGACGCGATCGCGCAGGGCGGGCAGAGCGCGGCGCTCGGCCACACGTCCCTGACGACCGAACAACTCACGCGCCTGCTCGACGGGCTGCGCGAAGGCGAGTCGGCCGTGAAGCACGGTCTGGCGGAAAAGATCAACTTTGAAGTCACGCTCCTCAAGGCGGTGGAGGCAAGTCGCGCCCGGGCGATCGACAGTCTGATCAAGGAACTGGCGACGCTGGCCGAACAATCCCCGGAGGACGGGACGGCGAAGGACGAAAAAAAAAAGATCTGATGGCTGAATTGGACCGCCGACTGCGCCGGGCGGGCCGCTCCGGTGGGGAAGATTCTTCGGGCGAAAGCGCGCGAACGGTGACGGAGGAAACGCCTGGGGCGGGCCCGGAATCCCGTGGTCCCGCGCCGGCGCGTCGGGAGGCGGATCCGGCAACGGCGAAGCCCATGATCGCGCAGGCGGCGGGTGGACCGGAATTGACGCCGATTCCGCCCGGCGGAAGCGATCGTCAATCCGACCCGGGTGCGGTGGACGAACTGCCTCCGGTCGAGGAGCTGGCGCAACGCCTTTCGCCGGAGGTACGGACAGTCCTGGACGAGCTTTTCCGCGCGAAATGGACGGAGGTGAAGCGCCTGCGGCCCGAGGATCTGCGAAACTGACGATGCGGCGGAAACGAAACCGGCTGCCTCGCGGCAGCCGGTTGAAAAAGGACGGCGGACGGGGAGTCCGCTCCTTGAATCCCTGATTCGCTCAGACGTCGTAGTAGAGGTGGAATTCGTAGGGATGCGGGCGCAGCCGGATGGCGTCGTACTCGCCCATCTTCATCTCGATGTAATTGTCGAGGAAGTCCTGGGTGAAGACGTCTCCCTTGAGCAGGAAGGCATGGTCGGCGGTGAGCGCTTCAAGCGATCCCTTGAGCGAATCCGGCACGTGCGGAACCTTGGCGAGTTCCTCCGGGGGAAGGTCGTACAGGTTCTTGTCGAGCGGCTCGCCGGGATGGAGCTTGCTGAGGACACCATCGAGTCCGGCCATGAGGATGGCGGCGTTGGACAGATAGGGATTGGCCGCCGGGTCGGGGGTGCGATATTCGACGCGCTTCGCCTTCGGACTGGGGCTGTAGGTCGGGATGCGGATTGCCGCCGAGCGATTGCGGGCGGAATACGCGAGATTGACCGGCGCCTCGAATCCGGGGACGAGACGTTTGTAGGAATTGTTTGTCGGGTTGCAGATCGCGCAGAGGGCGGGAGCGTGCTTGATGATGCCGCCGATGAAGTACAGCGCCATATCGCTCAAGCCGGCATAGCCGTTGCCCGCGAACAGGGGCTTGCCGTCCTTCCACAGCGAAACGTGCGTATGCATGCCGGAGCCGTTGTCGGCAAAGAGCGGCTTGGGCATGAAGGTCACCGTCTTGCCATGCCTATAGGCGACGTTTTTGCAGATGTATTTGTACAGGCACATCTTGTCCGACGTGTTCAGCAGCGTGTCGAAGCGGATGTCGATCTCCGCCTGCCCGGCGGTGGCGACCTCGTGGTGCTCGCGCTCGATGGCAATGCCGAGCGACTGCATCGTGAGGATCATCTCATTGCGGATGTCGATCAGCTTGTCGGTCGGGGCCACCGGGAAGTAACCCTCCTTGTGCCGGATCTTGTAGCCGAGATTGGCGGAGCCGTCGTCTTCCTTGTCCTTGCCGCGGTTCCAGGTGGCCTCGTTGGAATCGATGTGGTAGAAAGATCCGTTGGAAGTGGTGTCGTAGCGGATGCTGTCAAAAATGAAGAACTCCGCCTCGGGTCCGAAATATGCCGTGTCCGCCAGCCCGGTGCTCTTCAGGTAGGCCTCGGCGTTTTTCGCGATGCCGCGCGGATCGCGATCATAGAGTTCCCGGGTGAGCGGATCCCGGACGTCGCAGGAAATGCTGAGCGTGAGGTTCGCCGCGAATGGATCGAGGAACGCCGTCTTCGGATCGGGAAAGACGAGCATGTCCGAGGAGTTGATGGCCCGCCAGCCGCGAATCGAGGAGCCGTCAAACCCCAGGCCCTCCTCAAAAATGTCTTCCGTCAGCTCGTTCACGGGAATGGCAAAGTGCTGCCAGGTGCCGTGGATGTCGCAGAGCTTAAGGTCAACGATTTTGACCTCTTTGTCCTTGGCGAGTTTGATTACTTCCTTCGCTGTCATGTAGGGAGTCCTTTTTCTATTGGTTGCGCGAATCAGAGTTGAGGTTTGGGAAGTTCTGCCGTCCGGTCAAAAGCAAAGGTGAGCGGAAGCAAGAATGCGCAGAAAGAAGCACGTAAAGTGCCAAGAATGAATTTCGAATGAATTCTGTTCATAAATAATCAGGCGCAGTCGGCGGGTGGCACCGGCGGGATTCCTGGCTGCTGGCGCCGGGAACGCGGCTTGGATCGCGCCGGTCGGCGGCGGCGGTCAGACGCGGGGGTCCTGCCACCGGCGGGACGGGCGCGATGTCATTTCAGAATCATCTCTTTGACCGACCGGCCGGCCGGGATCATCGGCAGCACGTGCTCGGTGTACGGCACGACCACGTCCAGCACGTAGGGTCCATCGTGGTCGAGCATCTCCTGGATGGCGGCGCGTAGTTCGCTCTTTTTGATCACGCGGCGGCCCTTCACGCCGAAGCCCGCGGCGATCTTCACGAAATCGGGATAAAGCGCGTCCGGGTTGTCCGGGCTGCCGATGTTGTCCTCGTCGCCCAGAATCGTGTTGCCGCGCACGGAGTCGTAGAAGCGATCCTCCCACTGCACCACCATGCCGAGGTGCTGGTTGTTCAGAATCATCGCCTTGGCCGCGATCTTCTCGATATTCGCGGTGGCCAGCTCCTGCACGTTCATCAGGAAGGACCCATCGCCGTCGACATCGATCACCTGCCGGTCCGGGCACGCGACTTTCGCGCCAAGCGCCGCCGGGTAGCCAAAACCCATCGCGCCGAGCCCCAGCGAGCTGATGAAGCGGCGCGGCTGGAGAAAGTCGTAATGCTGCGCGGCCCACATCTGGTGCTGGCCGACGCCGGTGGTAATGATGGCGTCGCCCCGGGTCAGCTCAAACAAGACGTGCACCGCCTCCTGTGGCTGGATATGGGGGCTGGCCTCGTAGCGGAACGGATTGTCGCGCTTCCAGGCCCCGATCTGGTCGTGCCAGGCTTTCGTGTCGGGGGCGGAGAACTGCGCGGCCGCCAGCAGCTCGTTCAGGCGGACCAGGGCATACTTGATGTCGGAGCAGATCGTGTGCTGAACGCGCTTGTTCTTGTTATGTTCCGACGCGTCGATGTCGACGTGGACGATCCGGGCGTGCGGCGCGAATTTGTGGACGTCGCCGGTGATGCGGTCGTCGAAGCGCGCCCCGAACACCAGCAGCAGATCGCTCTGATCCACCGCCCAATTGCCGTAGGCCGAGCCGTGCATGCCGAACCATTTCATCGAGAGCGGATGGTTCTCGGGAAAGGCGCCCAGCCCCATGAGCGTGGTGGCCACGGGGATGTTCGTGCGCTCGACAAAGGCCAGCAAATCCTGATGCGCATCGGCGGAGATGATGCCGCCGCCGACATACAGCATCGGGCGCCGGGCCTCGCCGATCAACTGGATGACGTGGTGCAACTGCGCCTCGCTCGCGTGCGCCGTGGCGGTGGCGTACGTGCTGCGGAATTCGATCTTGTCGGGATAGACCGGAGTGAACTTCGCCTGCTGGACGTCCTTGGGAATGTCGATCACCACCGGTCCCGGGCGGCCGTTCTTGGCCAGATGAAACGCCTCCTTGAACACGCGCGGCAGGTCATGAACGTCGAGCACCAGATAACTGTGCTTCACGATCGGCAGGGTCAGGCCGAAGAAGTCGGTTTCCTGAAAAGCCATTTTGCCGATGTATTTCGAGTACACCTGGCCGGTGATGGCCACCATCGGAATGGAGTCCATGTACGCGTCGGCGATCGCGGAGACGAGATTGGTGGCGCCGGGACCGCTGGTGGCCATGCAGACGCCCACGCGGCCGGTGGCGCGCGCATAGCCGTCGGCCGCAAACCCGCCGCCTTGTTCGTGGCGCGGCAGAACGACCCGCACCTTGCCGGAACGCGCGAACGACTGGTGCAGTTCGAGCGAACTGCCTCCGGGGTAGGCAAAAATCACGTCCACGCCCTCGCGAACGAGACACTCGACAACGGCATCCGCGCCCTTGATTTCCGGGCCGGTCTGCGTCGCGGGCTGGGCGGTGGGCGGAGAGGGTTTGGTCATGGTGGGAGAAGGGAAAAGGCAGTCACTAAAGACGAGCGCTTTCCAGAGTGGCAAGCACGGTTTTCCATGGCGGGCGACCCCGGTTGCGTCGCCGGCAGGCGACCGACCGCGGCCCAACCTGAAGATCGGGACGGCGGATTCCACCTCCGTCGCTCCGGCTAACCCGCCGTCAACCGGCAGGCATGGGCGCTGAATCCCGCGCCGAAGCTGGCGAGCCACAGGTCGCCCGGGGCCGCCGGCGGATGGCGAAGATGCTCCTCGAGAACGAAAAGAACCGAGGGACTGCTCATGTTGCCATGGGCCTGGAGGACCGCGCGGCTGGCGGCGAGCGAATACCCCGGCAGCGCTCCGCCAAGGGCGTCGAGCACATCGCGCCCCCCGGGGTGGACGAGGACGGCAGCCGGCGGCGCGGCGCGTTCTTCAGCAAAAAGCGTGGCGACCGCGGCCGCTGCGTCCTCGGGGACGGCGCGATCGAGCAGGTTGCGCAGCTTGCCATTGCGGGTCTCGAAGCGCAGCCGGTCGCGCTTTTCCGGCAGGTGGAGCGAATGGAACCCATGGCAGCGGAGTGCAGTAGGACCAGGCCGGCCGCGCCAGATCGTGGCGGCGGCGCCATCGCTGAACAAACACGCGCTCACCAGCACCCCGTAGTCGTCATCGAGATAGAACGCCGCGGAACTGATCTCCACCGCCACACAGGCCACCACCGCGTCGGGCCGCGCCGCCAGTAGATGACTGGCGGCGCGCAGGGTGGGGATCGCCGCGCCGCAGCCCAGGCCGACCAGATCGTGGAGGATCGCGTCGCGGCGCAGACCCAACTGTTCCGCCACGTAGCTGGTGACGCCGGGACAGAGATAACCCGTACAGGTGCACAGGAAAAGCGCGTCGAGCTGGTCGGCCCGCAGCTCCGCCTGCGCCAGGGCCCGGCTCAGGGCCGCACCCGCGAGACGCGGGGCCTCGCGCCGAAAACCGGCATTCAACTCGTCGGGCGACAGATCGTAAATGTGCTCGAGGTCGTCCAGGGCGAAATGGCGCGTGGCGATGCCGCTGTCGCCGGTCAGTATGGCGCCCAGGATGAGCTGCGAACGCCGGTTGAGGCGGTGCAGCGCAGCGGAGTTGCGGCCGATCTCCCAGCATTGCCGCTGGGTAAAGACGGCCGGAGGCACCGCGGTGGCGAGGGAGTGAAGGAACATAGCGGTCAGCGTCCAGCCCTGGCGGCCCGGAGGGCTTCGAGCCCTGCAGGCTTCCCGTCAGTGCGTCAACTGATAAAGCGGACGCAGGGGCAGCAATCGAGCCCGACTCGCGAAGACCAACCAGCGTTGCCGCCCCGGTTCAAACAAATACGGATGAAGCAGGTTGGCCGAAGCGAGCCGGGCGCGAAACCGGCGGCGCAGGCGCCGGTTGATCGCAGCGATCGTTTCGGGCCAGGGCCGCCCGCCGCGCGCCCAGGCGGTCAGCGGATCCAGGGCGAGCGCCGCGCTTTGCAGCGCCATGGCCATTCCATTTCCGGTGAACGGCGGCATCATCGCAAAATGATCGCCGAGACAGATCCGGCCCGTCCGAGGAATCTCCGCACGGAAGCTGAGACCGGCCACGGCACACGACGATGCTTCGTCCCGGTCCGCCGCCCGCAGGCGTCGGGCCAGTCCCGCCAATCCCGCCGCCTCCAAGTAGCGCAACAACAAGTCGGATCGGGGCGTCCCCGGCCCGTCCGGCGAGATCGGCCGCCGGCGAAACAGGCCGCAGATGTTCGTCCAGGCGTTCTCGACGGCCGAGAGTCCGACGTACGCCTGCTCGCCGAGGTGGACTTCAAGATCGCCGCCGACAGGCAGGCGGCGCGCATGCACCTTCAGCCCGATCCAGGGTGAAGCATGGGGGCGGCGGCCGGCGGCAAACACGCGTCCGGCCGGCTCGGCGTCGAGGGCGATCCGCGTGTTCACGCGAAGCTCGCCTCCGGCGGCCACGAAGGCCTCGGCCAGCCGGGCATCGAGCCGAAACCGGCTGATCCCCAGGGCCGGGGCCGGCAGGCGCTGGGTTTGCACCGGCTGGCTGCGCCGGAACCAGACGACTTCGCGATGGCGCCGGGCGTCGGCCAGCAGCGGCGCGAGATCGAGGCGCGCCACCGTGCATGCGTCCAGCCCGGCGATGAATTCCCCGCAGACCCGATGCCGCGGATAGTCGTGCGCCTCGAGGACGGTGACCGGCACGTCATGGCGGCGCAAGGCCAGTCCCAAGGCGAGGCCGGCCAGGCCGCCACCGATGATTTCGACCGGCTGGGAATCTTCGCGCATCAGGCCGAAACCGGAATGTTCCCAGGGCGCCAGGCGACCATGCGGTTCGCCCCGAACGCCGTGGTCGAGCAACGCCAGGCCCACCGTGCGGCCTCCAGGCCGAGCAGGTGGGGAAGTTCGTCGCGCTGAAACCCGGCGGCGATGCTGACGTGACCGTCGTGGCGGCTGATGTGGTTCGCGCCCAGCAACGGCGCGATGACGCGGAAGAGGCGCTGCGATTTTTGCCGTCGCTCGGGCTCGCAGGCGACGAGGAGCCGGGCGTGCGACTGCAGTCCGTGACCCACCGCGGCCAGCTCCGCGGCGGTGAACTGGTGAAAGATCAGGTTGCCATAGACCACGTCATAAGCGTCGAAGCCGGTGAAGGTGCGCAGATCGGTCCGGTGCCAGCGGGCGGATGCCGGCCACGCAGCCGGACGAGGCCACGTGTCGAGTCCGTCCACCTGCCAGCCCTGGCTCCGGAGCTGCAGCGCCAGTTCACCCGTGCCGGCGCCGACTTCGAGGATGAGCTCGTCCGGCCGGGCATGCGCGGCGAGCGTGCGGGCGAGCCACCGGTAATTTCCCATCAGCGCGTTGATGACGCGCAGGTCGCGCCGGTTGCGGCGCGCATCAGGATGGTCGTGGGACAGCGAATCGAGCAACTCGGCCTGGACAATGCGGGGCGTCACACCGCATGGTGCCGAGATCGGCGGAAACGTCAAACGGGCGAGGCGCCGCCTCCGACCAGGCTGACCGGCTGCACATCCGGCTCGTCTTGACCGCCGGGCGGGGTATAACTTGCCGGCATGAATCCCGTGCCCGATCCCGTCGACCTGGTGATGCAGGCGACGGCGGCCTTCCCGCACCGTCCGTCATGGGACGAGTATTTCATGGCGACCGCGGCGCTGATCGCCTCCCGTTCCAACTGCGACCGGTTGCACGTCGGCTGCGTCGTGGTGACCGGCGGCGACCGCAAGAACCGGATCGTGGCGGCCGGCTACAATGGCTTCCTGCCCGGCACGCCGCACACCTCGCGGGTGCGCGACGGCCACGAGCAGGCCACCGTGCATGCGGAACAGAA
>DASRKV010000127.1:0-4912 GCA_035648795.1 Opitutaceae bacterium | reverse complement strand
TGCCTGGAAGATTGGGCCCGCCGCAACCAACCGGGATTGATGGTCACGGGTGGCACCCCCACGGTCTCCGTCAATAGCGACTATCTCACCACGGTCCGGCTTGCTCCGGCCATTGCGGCTGAGGCGCGCGCCGCGGCCGGTCTCAATCCCGCGCCCGACGCCACCACGGCATCCACGTCCGGGCACAACCTCGTGGCGGCCGGCGCGGGCGGCATCGCCACCGGCGGCCGCATCCATTTCGTCGCGGCCGGCGCCGCCAATCTGGGGCGCTAAGCGGCAGCTGGCTCCGTCACCGTGCGTACGCGGGCCAGGCGGCTACAGGCTTCCGGCGTCGCCAATCACCGCCGTCGCAACACAGGTTCCCATAGGCGAGCGAGATCAGACGCGGGAATTCCGGCCCGCAAACTGACAATCCATGTAACCAATCCCGCGACAAACCCACCGATCATCCCGGTCGGTTCCGGCTTTCAGTGATAAGTGTATTATCGATTTTCGCAACGGCGGTTACCAACCTTGGTCCAGGAATAGAGAGCCGGACACTCTCCAACTCGTAGTAGATCAATAACGTCCATCGCATCGGGCCGCATTGGCATGCCACAAGCAACATCACGGCAATGTTCTTCATCGCGCCCAACTCAACCCACGCCGGTCGGACGCCGGCATTTCATCCAATTAAATCATCAATCGTTTTGTTCGCCGTTTTTTCTTTCGAGACTGCCGCGGCACTTGTTGCGGCCCCTTCGGCACCGACCGCCATTTTGGCAGAACCCGCCAGCGCGGAAAACGCTCCCGCCGGATCTCCGGCGCTTTGAATCGCAGTTCACCTACATCGTCGATTCGATGTTCAACCAGCACGCCAAACGGCTGAAGGTCACGTCACGCGTGAAGCAGCAGCTCAAAGACAAGCTGATCGAGCACAAGCAATCCGTCGACCAATACGGCGAGGACCTGCCGGAGATCCGAATTTGGAAATGGCGCGCGACCAACGCCGGGAATCCGGCGTGAGCCGGGCGGGTAACACCCCATATTCTCGTTTCGAGTTGCGCGCTAACTTTCCGGCGAACGGCAAAGACGAATCAGCGCACGGTCTTTGCCCTCTCGCCTCGTGGCTTAACATCATGCACATGACTTTCCCTGACCGACGGGCGACTGTTCTCGCCGCCACGGCAATGTCGGGAATCGGGCTACCCGCTTCCGCCCACGCCGGCGTGGTCCCGCGCATCGCCGCATTCGAAAGCCGCTTCGCCATCATCGCCGATTCCACCGTCGGTTTGGTGGAGTATAGGGACAACGCCAAATCCGCCCACCGCCCATGAAAGTTCCTTTTTTGTTCACGCTCACCCTCGGCCTCGCGCTGTCCGTCCAGGCGCAGACTCCGGGCGCGGCTTACTCGCCTGAACAGCTGGATCAGTTGCTCGGGCCGATTGCGCTCTATCCCGATCCCTTGGTCGCCCTGATTTTGCCGGCTTCGACCGTGCCGTCGGATATCACGCTCGCCGCGAGTTATCTGGCGGCCCATGGCGCCCCGGACGGAATCGCGGCCCAACCGTGGGATCCGAGCGTCAAGGGCTTGGCGCACTACCCCGACGTGGTGAAGTGGATGAACGACAATCTCAGTTGGACGCAGGCGTTGGGGGCGGCGTTTGCGCAGCAGCCGGCCGACGTCATGAAGTCCGTTCAACAACTCCGGGTTCAGGCGCGGGCGGCCGGGACCCTGGTCGATACGCCGCAGCAACAGGTCGATTTGGAGGGGGACGACATCCGGATCGTGCCCGCCCAACCGAATTTGATTTACGTGCCGGTGTACGATCCCGCCCTCGTTTATGAAACGCCGTTCGGTTATGGCGGCCCGTTTGTCACGTTTGGGATGGGATTCCCAGTAGGCGCCTGGCTTGGCTACCAATGCGATTGGGACGATTTTGGCATCTGGGTTGGGCCATGGAGCTCGGGTTGGGCCTATAGCCGGGGATGGCGAAATCCGGGCTCTGGCAGAGATTCCTGGCGGGCGTGGCGGCCCGATCCGCGTCGTACCCGCGAAGTGGTGCGCAATTACTATCGGCCGGAAGGCCGTCTGCCCAGTCCCAGGGTCGTTGCAGGCTACCGGGCGCCGGTCCGCCAGCCTGGCATCGCGCCCCATCCCGCGATTTCCCGCGCGCCCTCCCGTCCGGACTACCGCGGTCGGGCAGTCGCGGCGCCCCGGCCGTCCAGCCCGGCTCCGTCGAGCCAATTCCTCGGCGGATACAACCGGGGAACCCAGACGCGCGAATCCAGCGGTCGTGGACAGGTCAGCCGGTCGGCTCCTGTCCGGGCTCCGTCGGCGCCCCGCGCCGCGGCTCCGGCTCGCGCGTCCGCTCCGGCTCGCGCATCCGCTCCGGCCGGCAACCGGGACCGGCATTGATCTCACCCACGAACCCATCAGTACCATGATGCCTTTCCTGCAGATTATGCGTTCCACCCAGGTCTTGGCCGGGGCTTTTGCTTTTCTCGCCTGCGCGGCCGTTTCATCGCTCCGGGCAGACTCGACCGGCCCGGCGGGATCGCCGCGGCAGTTCAGTTCGCCGGAGGAGGCGGTGAAGGCACTCGTGGCGGCGACCCAAGCCGGCGATCAACCCACGGTCTATGCGATTTTCGGGCCCGAGGTGAAGGAGCTCCTGTCGGGGGACCCGAAGCAGGATGCCCTCGAGTTTGCCAGGTTTGCCCGGCTGGTCGGACAGTTTTCCCGATTGGTCCAGAAGGCCGACGACCGTTTCGTGCTTAATCTTGGGGATCAGAACTGGCCGTTTCCCATTCCGCTCGTGAAGAAGGATGGGGCCTGGTTTTTCGACACGGCGGCGGGCAAGGAAGAGATCGTCAATCGGCGAATCGGCGAAGACGAGCTGATCGCCATTGGCGTCTGCCGGACCTATCTCGCGGCCCAGCGCGAATATGCCAGCGAGGATCGCGCCGGCGATGGCGTGCTCAAGTTCGCGCAAAAGCTCCGGAGCACACCGGGCCAGAAGGACGGCCTCTATTGGCCGGCGGCGCCAGACGAGGACCCGAGTCCGTTTGGTCCGCTCATCGCCGAGGTTCGCGCCGAGGGCTATGGCGGCAAGACGGCCGAAGGCGAACCGCAGCCGTTTCACGGCTACCGCTTCAAGATTCTGACGGCGCAGGGCGCGTCGGCTCCCGGCGGAGCCTACAACTATATCATCAACGGCAATCTTATCGCCGGATTCGCGTTGGTCGCGTACCCCGAGCATTGGGGCGAATCCGGGGTCATGACCTTTATCGTCAACCAGTGGGGCAAGGTGTATGAGCGCAATCTGGGCGCCCAAAGCGCCGACATCGCCGCTGCGATGACCGACTTCGATCCCGACCAGGATTGGAAGGCCGTCACGTCGCCTTGAGCGCCGGCGCGACGGGCGCCGCCGAGTGCGGAATTGACCGCGACCGTAAATTCCGCCTGCCGTGGCCATCTGCAACATCCCCCGCCACCGAGCGGCCATCGCGCAGACACTGACAGGGCCGGGAACAAGAGCATCGATTCTCCGCTCCAGGGTCCGCCAGAAAAACCCATGAATTCTGACAGCGTAAAACCAGTGGAACAGCAGGCGATCGTCGCAACCGATCTGACAAAATGGTTTGGCGAAGGTGAGACCAAGGTGTCGTTAACACCATCATCGTGCGCGCCGCCTACGCTGCACAGATTCGCGCGACCGAGCAGTTGATCGACCTGGCCGGACTCTCGCTGCCGGTCGACTTGCCGGTGAGCCTGCCGTCCGACCTGGTGCGACAGCGTCCCGACATCCTGTCCGCCGAGGCGCAACTGCACGTTGCCAGCGCCAACATCGGCGTCTCAACCGCTGCAATGTTCCCCAGCTTCAGCTTGAGCGGCGCTTACGGCGCGGCCGGCTCCAGCCTCGGCAATCTTTCGGCAGCCAATGGCCGGTTCTGGAGCATCGGCCCGTCGTTCCCGACGCCGGAAGGAGCCTCCGGTTTTCGCGATCCACCGATGGCGCAACAACGGGTTACACCCCATAGCGCCGGGAAGGGTCCGGGTGTAGTTTTGTGATACTATGCCTGATGCTCCCGTTCCCAGCCCCGCGAAAACCGACGTCACGGCTTCCGGTCCCGGCAAAGCTGCCACTCGTGACTCCGGTGACGTCAAGGCGGATGCCCCGGTCCCCACCCCGGCTAAATCGTCCCCCTTGACCATCGGTCTTGGTGCGTTGTCCGGCATCCTTTTCATTATCGTCGTGGTCTCCTGGATCAAGATGGGCGCGCAGAAGACCACCATCACGGAAGACCAAAATCAAATTGACCAGTATGGAACCGCCACGACAGCGATGCAGGCGCAGGTGGAAGGGGCCAAGGCCGAATCGGCCAAGTTTAAGACCCAAGTCGATGAGGCCGAGGCTAGAGCAGAACAGCTCAGCACCCAAGTGGATAAGCTGAAGGCCGGCGCGGCCGAGCTCCAAATCCTGTTGGACAAGGCCAGGGCGATATCCAACGGCTTCCAATCGAAGATGGAGGACGCCAACGTCGCCTCCATCCGGCATCAGGGGGAAGTCGAGTCCGCCAATGCTCGGGCGACGGTGATGCAGACCCAGTTGAAAGAGGCCCAGACCGACACGGCCCGACTCCAGGCACAGTTGGACGAGAGTCGGTCCAGTTTCGCCGCATTGCAGATGCAACTGGCGAAAGCCGAACAAGAAATCGCCGTGTTGAAAAAAGGGCAGCCGTAGATAGGGCCCGCAGCCTTTTGGATCAGTTTTCCGTAACGATCCGAAGATGACAGGCTGGGCTTACCCTGCGCCGGGCAAGCCCGCCTCTATACGGTAGTGGGGGCAACAACTCCGTTACCAGATCCCCACCATCCCCCCGTTTCTGAGTTCATGACCTCAAGAGCAGGTCAGATTACGCTACAAGGAGA
>DASRKV010000126.1:0-4824 GCA_035648795.1 Opitutaceae bacterium | reverse complement strand
ACGTATTTCGACATCCTACAGACGGCCCTGGCCCGGGGCGGACTCCCACGGCGACCCGAGATGGTGCAAATCCAGTTCTTGAAGGAGATACCGCCCGACGCGGAAGGAGTGGACGTGCGCCTCGAAACCAGAGGACCGATCACCGCTTTCAGCCTGGCCGGCCCGGACGCCCTGTTCGCGCAAGGCCAGGTGTCTTGATCGATGTTGGACGCGCCGTAATCATGTAAAATGTAGGAACGAGTTTGCTCGCGATTCAGATGTAAGAATCGCCTGTCCCTCGACAAGCTCGGGACCCTGAGCCTGTCGAACGGGCAAGCAGGCTCCATGCACCGGCTGGTCGGCCGACGGAACAACGCGCGCCACCGAAAGCGATCGACCGCGTGCGAGCGGTTCGTTCCTTCCCTACTCCGCCAGCAGCTCGGCTTCGAGCGATTCCTCCGGACGGACGGACGCCGACTCGGCTCAGAGCAGTTCGCGGAACTGCTCGGGGGTGAGGCCCGCCACCTTGGCGATGTAGCCCATGGTGTAGGCATTGATTGGGTCATGCCGCGGTACTTGTACCATTACCGCGCCGTTGGACAGGGTGATATGCTTTCCCTGCCGCACAATGCGGAAGCCGCGTTTCTCCAGCACCCGGACCGCTTCCTTCTGCCCGATGCCGGGAAGCTTGGGCATAACTTCAAACCATCACTTCTTCCCGTTGCACTGAACGCACACTTGCGTCCCCGCGAATCTCCTCGGACTTGGCCGCAAGATACTCGGCGATCGCTTCGCGAACATTGGCGAGCGCTTCCTCCTTCGTCGCACCCTGCGAGCAACACCCCGGAAGGCTGTCACACCACACCGCCCAGCCCTCGTCAGACTCCACGAGTGTCACGCCATATTTCATGACAGCAGGCTACCCGGCGGATACAGCGCGTCAAGCGGGTCGATCCCTCATCGGGAGAGACCCAGTATCGCGTCACGCGATATCGGCTGATCCGCTTCCGGCGTGCAGCCTCCGAAGGCGGAGAGATTGCCACGCTCGGGACCACGGGCATGCCGCCGCCGCATCGGCAATGGAATTTTCGGAGGGCGCAGCAAGACTGCGCCCCTGCGTTCTTCAGACGGGCGCAGCGCCCCTGTCATCCTTACTCCGCCAGCAGCTCGGCTTCGAGCGATTCCTCCGCGTGCTCCTCGGGCCGCACGTGGTGGGCCGAAGGTTTAAGGAGCAGGCAGAGGGGAATGCCGGCCAGCAGGATCAGACCCCCAAAGACGAATCCATTTTCGAAGCCCAGCACCTGGGCCTTGCGCGCGATGCCGCGCGCGGCGGCGAACGCCACCTTGATCTGGGGCGTGGCGAGGATGCCCTGTTCGTGGCGAAATACCAGGTTCAGGGAGCGCAATCCCAAGCGGGCCGTGAAGCCCTGCGACTCCACCGGAAACACTTCGCCGAGCCGCACGGCATGGATGTGAATCGAGTTGGTCACAAAGTTGTTCAGCAGGGCGATACCCAGCGATCCGCCGACATTCTGCGAGACGTTCAGGAAGCTGCTCGCCATCGGCAGCTCGTGCCGTGGCACGGCGTTCAGCGCGGCGGCCATCAGCGGCGCCATCATCAAGGCCAGACCAGCTCCCCGCACGAGCTGCGGCAGCACGAGCATCGTCCAGTCGGACATCGGGTCCAGTTGCCCGAACAGGATCAGCGAACTCCCGACCATGACGCAACCGAGGCCCGTCAGAACCGCGGGGCTGTAGCGGTCCGCCAGCCGCCCGGCGATCGGCATGGTCACGCCCACGGCCAGGGCATTGGGGAGCATCCAAAGACCGGCGTGCACGGGCGTGTAACCCATCAGGGTCTGGAGAAAAATCGGGAAGAGGAAGACGCTGCCGAACAGTCCCACCGCGCGAAAGACGGCCAGCAGGATGCTCAACAGGTAATTGCGGATGAGGAACAGCCGCAGATCCAACAAGGGATGTTCCACCGCCTGCTCGATCGCGATGAACATGACCAGCCCCACCACCGCAATCGCTTCGCAGATATGGATGTAATCCGAATGCCAGCCTTTCTCCTGCCCGTTGGACAAAGCGGTCAGGCCAGCCACGAGCGCCATCGACAGGAACGTGAAACCCGCCAGGTCAAATGGCCGTCTGGCTCCGCGGGCCCGAAGCGGCCGCATGATGATCATGCCCGCGATCAGGGTGAGCACGCCGAACGGCAGGTTGACCGAGAAGATGGTCCGCCAACTGAACGCGTCCGTGAGATAGCCGCCCAGCGTCGGCCCAAGGGCGGGGCCGGCCATGATGCCGGTGCCCCAGATGCCCAACGCCCGCCCGCGCTCGTGCGGGTCGAACAGCTCGGCCACGATCGCCATGCCGATCGGCTGGATGGCGCCGCCACCCAACGCCTGCAACACGCGCGCGGCAATGAGGGATTCATAGCTCCAAGCCATGGCACACAGCAAGCTGGCCACCGTGAAAACGGCCAGGCTGCCGAGGTAAAGCGCCTTGTAACTGATCCGGCTGGTGAGCCAGCCGACGAGCGGCATCACCACCGCCGAGGTCAGCATGAAACCCGTCGAGACCCATTCGATCTTGTCGCGGTCGACCCCGAACGTGGCCATCATGTGCGGCAGCGCCACATTGACGATGCTGGAGTCCAGAATCGCCATGAAAGTACCCATCATGATGATCCCCAGCACGGCCCACCGGTTGCCCCGGAGGTCCCTGTCGTCCCCGCTACCCATGGGCGATTCCCGGGACGGGCTGATGCGCCGCGGCCGACCCGCAGCGAACCCTCACGTCGACGGACAATCCCGGACCCAAGGAGAGGCCCGGCGGCGCCGCCACCTGGATTCGCAGCGGCACGCGCTGCGTGACCTTGATGAAAGTGCCGGAAACGCCCTCGGCCGGTATCAGGCTGAACTCCGAATTGGTGGCCCGCAGGATCTCCGTCACCTTGCCCTTGAGCCGGAGCGACGGATAGGCGTCCACCGTGATTTCCACGTCATCGCCCACGGCGACGTCGTGAAGATCCTTCTCCTCGATATTGGCGTCCACCCGGAGCGTCGCCGGGTCGAACATGCTGACCACCGGCTGGGCCGCGAGCGGCATGGCGCCGGGTTCCAGCCAACGACGCACCACCCATCCGTCGAAAGGCGCCTTGACCGTGCATCGCGCCAGGTTGCTGCGCGCACTGTCCACGGCCGAGCTGGCCTCGTTGACCTGGCTCCGCGCGAGTTCCACCTCCGCCTTCGCCACGTCCACGTCCTCCTTGCGGGAGCCCTGCTGCGACAGGCTCAGGGTCTGCACGGCGTATTCCCGGCTCTGGCGGGCCGACTCGAGGGCGGTTCGCGCGCGGTCAAAATCGTCCTGCGACAGCGTGGCTTGCTTGAAGAGCGCCTGCACGCGTTCGAAGTTCAGCCGCGCCAGGTCCTCCTCGTTCTGCAGCCGCCGGGCGACCGACTCCGCCGCCTTGATCTCCTCCGGGCGGCTGCCATTCACGGCCTTGGCACATTTCGCCTCGCTGGACGCCAAATTCGCGCGGGCCGAGCCGAGGGCGGCTTCCGCCTGCTGCAACGCCGATGCGAGGAGCGCCGGGTCAAGTTGGAACACGATCGCCCCCTGCCGGACGAACTGTCCTTCATGCACCGGGACCGCAACGATGGTTCCGTTGATTTCCGGAGCCAGATCCACCAAGTGCCCGGCGAATCGGGCATCGTCGGTGGCAACGATGCCCCGCAGGAAGAAGAACCAGTATCCGGAGACACCGGCGGCGATCGCCGCCAATACTCCCACGCCCGCGAGAACCTTGCGGCTACGATGCCAAGGACGGGCCGACGGCCGCAAATCCTCCTCGGTGGCCCGGCGGCAGTTTGCCGCCTGGGACGGTGTGGAAGCAGGTTGTTCGGTTGTGGTCATCGAATGGAAAGAAAATGCGTTTTCAGGAGGGCGTTCGCGCGCCGGCCGCCCCGCTGATGAAAAGCTCCACCATGGCTTCATGCGTGCGTTGCTCTTCAGGCCGATCCTCCAGCTCCCACGCCCGCGTCCGCAACATCCCGAGGAGATATTCCGCCAGCACCTCGGCTGGAATGTCCGACCGGATGTCACCGGCGGCGATGCCCTGCGCGATGATCGCTGCCGTGGTTTCGGCCATATTCTTGCGCCGTTCGAGCCAGCGCTGGCGCATGCTGCCGCCGCACTCCAGCGCGTGCTCACCCTGGGCGAGAATCAGACGAAAAAGGGGGCGCCGTTCCCGGAAGAATCCGCTGATTGTCATGCACATTCGCAACAGTCCGTCGCGAAACGGAATCTCGCCGGTGGCGTCGGCTCGCAGCAGCTCGCACATGCCGTCAAATCCGGCCACCGCCGTCTGGAAAAACAGGTCCTCCTTGTCGGAAAAATAGAGGTAGATGGTCCCTTTGCCAACATTGGCGACCCGGGCCACTTCATCGAGCGTAACCTCATGGAATTGGCGGGTGCGGAAAACCTCTTCCGCCGCCTGCATGATTCGCTGTTTCTTCTCCTGGCTCATTTACTGACTGACCAGTCAGTCAGTTTTGGCCAAGATGTCAATCCAGCCATGCGGCTTTCCTCATCCATGTATGCCAAGACACTGCACAGTATTATGTTGCGATTTTAAATCGCCGGGGCGTCCCGCAAAGTGGGGCCGGCCTAAAACCGGCGCCACGATTCGGGCTGCGCGGTATTCCCGTGCTGCGAATTGTGCAGACTAGGTCGGCTTGAAGAAGGTATTGAGCTCGTCGACGCCCTTGCGGACGGCAACTGCGCTGGCGTGTAACTGAGCCCGCTCGTCGTCCAGCAGCTCCAGCTCAATAATGCGCT
>DASRKV010000125.1:0-3602 GCA_035648795.1 Opitutaceae bacterium | reverse complement strand
TTCCTGGACCGGGCCGGCGCGTAGGGGTGCGGCGGCGTTTGCCGGAACTCGCGCGGGGAGCGCTTCGGTGATCGGGCGGGCCGACATGGGCGGCTTCGCCGGAACAAGAAGCGGGGCGGAGAATCGCCGGAATCGGCGTCGACGACGTATGGGAAACCGCCGATAACAACGGCCGCTCCTGCCAGCGTCATGCCGTCGCCGTCGAATTACCGTGAGTTTCCTCCTGCGCCGTTCCTCGCCGCGTCGGTCGAGTGCTTTTGGACCAGCACCGAGCCCGGGGCATCGCGACAACCGTCTTTTCACCGGGTCCTGCCCGACAGGTGCATAGACCTGCTGTTTGATTTCATGGCCGCCGGTGCGCAGCGGGCGTCCGTCATCGGCACGATGACCCGGCCGCTGACCTTCGCCACGACCGGTCCGGTGGATCTTCTCGGGGTCCGATTCCGTCCCGGCGGGCTTTCGGGATTCCTCGCCATGGACGCCGCGGATCTGACCGACTCCCGGGCGGATTTGAGCCATTATTGGGGACGGTTGGCGCAGGAAACCTGGAACCGGCTCGGCGAAGCCACAACGGCAAACCGCGTCTGCCTTCTGCAGGCGGCGCTGGGCGCCCGAGCTCGCGGACGCCCGCAAGTCGATCCATTTGTCCGCCATTGCGTCGCTCGCATCGAGGCCACCAGCGGAGGCCTGGGGGTAGGCGATCTGGAAAGGAGCACCGGCCTCAGCCTGCGACAGCTTGAGCGGAAATTTGCGCGCGATCTCGGGATTTCTCCCAAGACCTTTGCGCGAGTCGTCAGGTTCAAAGGCGTTGCGGCCTTGGCCGGTGGTCCGCACCCGCCGGACTGGGCCGGCGTGGCCGGAAGGTTCGGCTATGCCGACCAATCGCATCTGGTGCGCGAGTTCAAGGCCTTCTCCGGTCGCACGCCGGAGAACTACCGGGCCGGGACCCACGACACGCCATAGGAATGTCGGATTTCTTCAAGACACGCGCATTGCCCTCGGCTAGAATTCCAGTCGAAGCGTGGCCCAACAATAACCATGACAAAACGTCTTCTTTCTTCGGTCTGCTTGCTGCTGATCGCGGGCGCCGCGATTGCCTCCGACGCCGTCAATCAAACCCTGAAACCAACTGGAACCCCAATGAACCCCCCATCCGTCTCGCTCGGTTACGTGATCTTGTATGTGAAGGATGTCCCCGCGAGCCTCGCATTTTACGAAGCCGCTTTCGGCCTCTCCCGCCGCTTCTTCAACGACGACAACGGCAAGGCCTATGGGGAGCTGGAGACCGGAGCGGCCCGCCTTGGTTTCGCCAGCCTGGAATTGGCGAAGGCGCAATTGAAGCGGGATGCGGTGACTGTCTCCTTGGACAAGGCGCCTGGATTCGAGATCGCTCTGGTGACGCCCGATGTTCCGGCACTGTATGCCCGCGCGGTGAAGGCCGGAGCGACGGCGGTAAGCGGACCCGAGACCAAGCCGTGGGGGCAGACCGTGGCGTACGTTCGGGACAATGCCGGCCACGTCGTCGAACTCTGCACCCCGGTTCCGTAAGCCGATCCGGGGCTGGAGTCACGCGAGGCGTCGACCGTCGCATGACAAACGGCGCGCGGGATGATAGTGTTAACCTGGCGGCTGATCTTAGGTCGACTGCACGGTCGCAGCGATGTCGTTCACGCCTCCATTCAATCGATGAATCTAGAACTGACTGACAAGACTGCCCTCGTTTCGGGCTCCACCAAAGGCATCGGATTCGCCATTGCCACCGGACTGGCCCGCGAGGGCGCACGCGTGATCGTGAACGGTCGTTCCGAGAAAGCGGTCGTGGAGGCCAAAGGACAGATCTGTCGGGCCGTGCCGGAGGCCCGGGTCGAAACCTTCGCGGGCGACCTCTCCACGGCGGCGGCAACGGCGGCACTGGTCCGGCGTTTCCCGCTCGTGGATATTCTCGTGAACAACCTCGGCATTTTCGAGCCGAAGCCTTTTGAGCAGATTCCCGACGAGGATTGGCGGCGGTTCTTCGAGGTCAACGTGCTCAGCGGCGTGCGCCTCAGCCGCGCGTATCTGGCCGGCATGAAACAGCGGAACTGGGGGCGGATCGTCTTCATCAGCAGCGAGAGCGCGATTCACACTCCGGTGGAGATGATTCATTACGGGATGACGAAGACCGCGCAACTCGCCGTCTCGCGCGGTCTGGCCGAGTCCTGTGCCGGCACCGGGGTGACGGTGAATGCGGTGTTGCCCGGTCCGACTCGTTCCGCCGGCGTGGAGGAATTCGCGGGGAAGCTCAGCGGAGGCAAACCGTTTGAAGAATTCGAAGAGGAGTTTTTCACGACCGTCCGGCCGACCTCCCTCCTCAAGCGATTTATCAAGACCGAGGAAGCGGCGGGTTTGGTGATCTACGTTTGCAGTCCGGCGGCCGCCGCGATCACTGGCGCCGCCCTTCGGGTGGACGGTGGCGTGGTGCAATCGTGCTTCTGAGAAGGCCGGCGAACTCCTCGCATGATCGGCGGCCCGATTTTGCTCAGACGCCGGCCGCCACCGGCTGGAACCGCTCGCGCCAGCGGCGGGAAAGAACGGCGTGGACCAGCGCGGCCGCCCCGCAACTCGCCAGGCACAGAACGATGACGCCGGTCCATCCTTCGGCCGCGAAGGCCCATGTGGCCCCGAATGAACCCAGGGCAAAGAAGCCGAACAGGCCGCCCACGTAGACGGCGTTGATGCGGCTGCGCGCGCTCGGCTCCAGGGAGTAGATCACCGTCTGGTGGGACACCATCGAGACCTGCACCCCCAGATCGAAAAGCACCGTCGCCGCAATCAGCACGGCCAGGGACGCGGGAAACAGCAGCAGGGACCCGAACGCCCGGGCGGTAAGACCGATGCCCGCCCGGATGTTGAATAGCGGGCCGTGCCGGTCGGCCAGCCGCCCGGCGACCGGGGCGATCGCCGCCCCGGCAAAGCCCGCCAGCGCGAAAGCCCCGATTCTCGACGGCGAGAGATGAAAGTGCGGACCGCCCAGATGGAAGGACAGCGTCGTCCAAAATGCGCTGAAGACCAGTCCCAGAAAGCCGTGCCCGATCGTGCTCAAGACCAGCAGCGGCTGGCTGCGCACCAGGGAAAGCATCGAGCGAAGCAGGGCGGGATACGCGGCCTGGTGGTCCTGTTCGACCGACGGCACCCGCCGCCAGACAAAGAATGAGACGGTCAGGGCAAGCAGGGCGGAAACGAAGAATGAAGCGCGCCATCCGACCCATTCGGCGAGCGCGCCGCTGAAAATGCGGGAGCCGAGAATGCCCAGCAGTAGTCCGCCCATCACCGTGCCGACCGCCCGTCCCCGGCGTTGCGGCGGGCTGAGCTCGGCGGCGAGCGGGACGAAATCCTGCGCCGCGGAGGCGAAGATTCCGATGGCCAGACTGCCCGCAGCCATCTCCCACGCGGAGGAGGCAAGGCCGGTCGCGACGAGGGCGGCCGCGACCAGAAAGAGCTTGGCCAGAATGAGCCGCTTCTTGGCGATAATGTCGCCCAGGGGCACAAGAAACACGATTCCGGCGCCGAATCCGATCTGGGTGAACGTGATGACCATTCCCATCTCGCGCGCCGAGGCGTGG
>DASRKV010000124.1:0-7603 GCA_035648795.1 Opitutaceae bacterium | reverse complement strand
GGCGGGGTCGCCGTGACCTCCGAAGCCTTGGCGAAGGAGGCCGTACCCCGCCGGCTCCGCCGGACCTCGCCGTTGCCTGCAAAACGGACCCAGGTGGAACCCGCCGTCCCTGGCCTGAGCCCGTCGAAGGCCCGGCGGGTTTTTCGATGGCGAATTTCGAAGCCCGTCAGGGACGGCGGGCTCCACCGTTTGGCGCCACGGCTTTTCTAGGAAGAACGTGGTCCGACTGCATGAGTCCCGATAAGGCGGTGTCAGCGGGCGGACGCGGCGCGCGATCACAGCAGAGCGCGAATCCGGGCGAGCAATCCCGGATAATCGTTCACCGGTGGAAACTGCGCAAATTGCCGGACCACCGTCTCGGGCGCGCGAAAAAGCAGGCCGTGGTCGGCCTGTTGGAGCATCGAGGTGTCGTTGAACGAATCACCGGCGGCGATCACCTCGTAGTGCAACGATTGCAGCGCGGCGACGGAACAACGCTTCTGGTCAGGGAGCCGCAACTGATAGCCGGTGATGCGATCGTTTTCGACGACCAGCCGGTTGCAGAACAAAGTGGGCCAGCCGAGCTGGCGCAGCAGCGGCTGGGCGAACTGCTCGAACGTGTCCGAGACGATGATGACCTGCACCTGCTCCCGCAGCGCGCCCAGAAAGGCGGCGGCTCCCGGCAGCGGGGCCAGCGAGCCGATGACCGCCTGGATCCGCGACAGCGTGATGCCGTGCCGGTCGAGGATTTGGATCCGGGAACGCATCAGCTTGTCGTAATCCGGCTCGTCACGCGTCGTGCGGCGGAGTTCGGCGATGCCGGTTTGTTCGGCGACCGCGATCCAGATTTCCGGCGTCAGGACGCCTTCCATGTCTAGCGTGACAATGCGTTGCTTCACAGGGAAAGCAGTGAACCAGAGTTCATTGCACGCTGGCAAGCCGCGATGGCGTCGAATCGACGCATCACCCGGTTGTCGGTGGATGCAGTCTCGGCCCCTGCCACGGTAATTCTCCTGCTCGCGACCGCGGTGTTGGCGATTGTCGGGGCAATATACACTAAACCTTATCCAGGCAGTCGGACTAGGTTCTTCCTCGAGAAGCCGTGGCGGCGAACGGTGGAGCCCGCCGTCCCGGGCGGGCTTCGAAATTCGCCATCGAAAAATCCGCCGGGCCTTCGACGGGCTCAGGTCAGAGACGGCGGGTTCCACCTTGGTCAACGAAATCGTTCCGGCTAAAACGTTTTGGTATAGACCCGGCCATCCTCGTCCACGAACGTGAGGGCCGACGTGCCCACGCCGGTCAAGCGCAAGCCGAGTTCAACGTTGACGACGTCGTTCACGCGGTAGACCCGGTCGTTCATCAGAACCTTGCTGTCGTCTCCGGCAACCCGAACACCCGCAACTCGCGCGTTCTCAAGAAGGATTCGAATCAGGACAGGCTTCGTCGCCGCTTGGGCAGATCGGGCAGCGCGCGCTGGCGCGGACTCGACGTCAGAGTGAGCAGGCGAGGGGGGCGGACCGAAATTGATGGCCACGGCTGGTCCGGCGGGCGCCGGCGGGGAAACGGCAGCCGGGGCTGTGGCTGCAGCCGGCGGACCCGCGGCGGACACGCTGACCATCGGCGCCGGGACGGGCTCGCGGGTCGCGGTCGGAGTCGCCGGCGCGGCTGAAACCGCGGGGCCGGCGGGCGGGGCCGCAACCGTGGTCGTATCCGCGCTCACGTTTGCCGGCGCGGTTGCGGCGGCGGGTGACCGGGCCGGCGCGGGGGTCGCCAGTTGCGCCGCTTTCGCGACGGGCGACCGGTCGCTTCTCCGCAGCAGGAGCACGGCCACGGCGGTTGCGCCCACGACTACGACCACGAGCGTCACGACCACGAGCAAGATGCGCTCAAAACTCATCACGGCGCTGGGCCGGCCCGCCGCGCGAACGGAGAATGGCGCCGCCGGCGCAAGTCGCACCGCCGCCGGCTGCTCCGTCTGCAGTTTCTGGGCCTTCTTCAGGGCATCATTGATCAGGCTCATGCGGCAGGGTGCGCTCGGGGGGATTGGGTGTCTTCTGGCGGTTCGACGCGACGGCTGCAACCGCGCAATCAGGCAAGAGTGGAAACCTCTTTGATCGCGCGGCGAACGTCCCAGTAATTCACTTCGTCGGAGTCGCGCACGAAGGCGGACAAGATCGCCTTGTCGCAGAGATTGTTGATGATGCGGGGAATTCCCCTGCTGAAACGATGGACCGACCGCAGCGCCGCCGTGGTAAAGAACGGCCGGCCGCTGGCGCCCGCCAGGGTCAGCCGATGCTGGACATAGTGGACGGTATCGCGGAGCGCGAGGGGGCGGAGCTCGGAATTGACCAGAATCCGCTGCCGCAACTGCCGCAGCCGGTCCTGGGCGAGCAGGCTTTTCAATTCCGGCTGCCCGATGAGCACGATCTGCAGGAGCTTTTGTTTGTCGGTCTCAAGGTTCGAGAGCAACCGGAGCTGCTCCAGGACCTTGAACGACAGGTTCTGGGCCTCATCGATGACCAGGACGATGTCGCGTCCCCGCTCGATCCGCTGCAGCAAGGTGCGGTTGATCTGCGCGATCAGATCATGATTGTCCCGGGCGAGCGGGGTTTCGCCGAGTTCGGTCAGAATGGCACGCAGCATTTCGCTCTCGGTAATGTGGGTGTTGAGAATGAGCGCGGTGTCGTAGCGGGCGGGATCGAGTTCGTTGAGGAAACGCCGGCAGAGCGTGGTTTTGCCGCAGCCGACCTCCCCGATCAGCAGGATGAACCCTTTCTTCTCCTGTACGCCGTATTTGAGGTGCTGCAAGGCCTCCTGGTGCGTTGGGCTCAAATAGAGAAACTTCGGGTCCGGAGTGATGTTGAACGGCATCTCCGTGAGACCGTAGAAACTCTGATACATGACGCGGGAAAGATTTCGGGAGCGGGGGCTGGGACGATTATGCGGCCGATTCCGCCGGCGAAGCAAGCGGACAACCCGCCGCCGGGCAAGATTTCCAATTGTGCGATTGCCCCGGCGAATCATCCGCCTACCATGGGGTCATCCAGTCGGAGAAACCGTGAAAGCGAAATCTGATTCGAGCCTGACGGCGCGGCGCGTGATCATCTGGATTTACGCGGGCCTTTTTGTCGGCGTGGGACTGCTGTCGGGAGTGTTTTTCTTCCAGACTTACCAGGAATACGCCCAGTTGCGGCGGGTGGAGGCGGACACCCGGCAGCGGCTCGTTCGGGCCGAGCAACGGTTGAAGGACCAGGAGCTGGTGCTCGAACGCCTCCGCAGCGATCCGGCTTTCGTGGAGAAGATCATCCGCCTGCAGTTGCGTTACGCGAAGCCCTCGGAGCTCATTTTCCGGTTCGAGGAGTGACGCGGAAAATCGTTGCCCCCCGGAGTCGCCGCCGTTTGTTGATCGCCCGCATGAGTGCCGCTGAATCGTCGCATCCGTTGCCGGAGAGATTTGCGGAGGCCGGCCAGGGCCAGGTCTTCGCCTTTTGGAGCCAGTTGAGCGAAGAGGGGCGCCGGGCGCTGCTGGAACAGGCGGCGGAAATCAATCTGGACGAGGTGGCGCGGCTCGTCCGCACGCTGCTCGGCCGCGGGGCAGCGCCGGCCGTGACGCTGAACGACCTCGAACCGGCGTCGTATGTGCCCCGGCCGGAAAGCGGCGGCGAGGCCGCGGCGTGGGCGCGGGCGCGGGCGGCGGGGGAAGAGGCGCTGCGGTCCGGCAAGGTGGCGGCGTTTACCGTGGCGGGCGGGCAGGGCACGCGGCTCGGGTACGACGGGCCCAAAGGGACGTTCCCGGTGACGCCGCTCAAGCGAAAACCGTTGTTCCAGGTGTTCGCGGAGAAAATTAAGGCGGCGGGCCAGCGCTATGGCCGCCCGCTGCATTGGTTCATCATGACGAGCCATGCGAATCACGCGGCGACGGAGGCGTTTTTCGCGGCGCACCGGTGCTTCGGGCTGGACGCGGCGCGGGTGCATTTCTTCCGGCAGGGGCGCATGCCGGCAGTGGATTTCGACGGCCGGATTCTGCTGGAATCGAAGGGCGTAATCGCCATGAGTCCGGACGGCCATGGCGGCTCGTTGCGGGCGCTGCACCGCAGCGGCGCCCTCGACCTGATGAAGAGCGAGGGCGTGGACACGGTCAGCTATTTCCAGGTCGACAATCCGGTGGTGCGTTGTGTCGATCCGGAATTCATCGGCTGGCACCGGCTGCAGGGGGCGGAGATGTCCGCCAAGATGGTGTCGAAGGCGTATCCCGAGGAAAAGCTCGGTCATTTTTGCCGCCAGCACGGCCGGCTCGTGGTCATCGAATACAGCGATCTGCCGCTGGCGCTGCAGCGGGAGATCGATCCGCAGACCGGCCGGCTCCGTTACGGGTCCGGCAGCATTGCCATCCACATTCTCGACCGTGACTTCATCGGGCGGATGGCGGCGGAACCGCGGGAAGGCGCCGCCGGACCGGTGCTGCCGTTCCACCGCGCCGACAAAAAGATCGCGACCGTCGATGCCGCGGGCAACCCGGTGCAGCCCGGCCGGCCGAACGGGGCGAAGTTCGAGATGTTTGTCTTTGATGCGCTGCCGTTCGCGCGCAACGGGCTCGTCATCGAAACGCAGCGGGCGGATGATTTCTCGCCGGTCAAGAATGCCGAAGGGATGGACTCGCCGCAGACCGCGCGGGAGGATCAGTTGCGGCAGTATGTCCGCTGGCTGCGCAGCGTCGGCGCGCCGGTGGCCACCGACGCCAGCGGACTCCCGGCCTTTGACCTCGAAGTGGCGCCACGGTTTGGATACGACGAGGTCTCCTTTGCTGCGAGCTGGGAGAAACTCACGCCGAAGCCGGCGATCGCGGACGGCTTGTACCTGGAGTAGATGGCGCGGGATTCCATCGCCCGACCGGTGTTTCGGCGGGGTCGGCGAATTCGCCTTACCACTTATTGAATATTACGGACCGAAGTGCCGATGGTGGTGCGCGTTGTCGCTCCCTCGACAGGCTCGGGACCCCGAGCGAAGTCGAACGGGCAACGCGCCCAAGGCGTCTTGAGGACAAGCCGCGCCACCTCTCTCCGTCGCTGCTTGGTATGGATCTCAGTAAGCCACACGGCCCATTTCTTGTTGGGCAGGTGGCCTATCTCCGCCTGGTATGGTGACATTCGGGAGAAAGATCGTTTTGACTTTCGCGGAGCAAGCGGCGTCGTTTCACTCCTGTCCCGCCGCGGACCGGCACCGGCCCGCGGCACTATCACTTTTCTCCCATGACCACGATCGACCAGATTCGCGCTGCCGGCACCGCCGGCCAATTGCTCCCGGGTGCCGTGGAAAATCTCACGGCCTGGATTGGGGCGGGCCTGCCGGCGTGGGCCGCGGCCGCGATTGAGGAACTCGTCGGTCAGGGAGCATGGGGCGAGCTCAACGACCGCTTTTACCGGTACCTCGAGTTTGGTACCGGCGGAATGCGGGGCCGGACCATCGGCGTCGTGGGCGCGCGAAGCGAAACCGGACAAGTCAGCCCGCTGGGCACGCCGGAACATCCGGCGGTGGGCAGCAATATGATGAACGACTTCACCGTCGTGCGCGCGACGACCGGCCTTTATCGCTACGTGCAGGGGTTTCTGGCGCGCGCCGACCGCTACGACGCCCCGAAGCTCGTGATCGCCCACGACGTGCGGCATTTCTCGCGGCACTTCTGCGAACTCGCGGCATCAACGTGGTCGCGGCTGGGCGGGGTGGCGTTTATCTTCGCGGCGCCGCGCTCGACCCCGCAGCTCAGCTTCTCCGTGCGCTGGTTGAAGGCACATTGCGGCGTGGTCATCACCGCCAGCCACAACCCGCCCCACGACAACGGTTTCAAGGCCTATTTTGAGGACGGCGCCCAGGTCGTAACGCCGCACGACAAAGGCATCATCGACGAGGTCAACGCTGTCCCGCTCCAGGAACTCCAGGCTTTCCTGACCAAGGACCTTGGCCGCGTCATCACCCTGGGCCGTCCGGCGGACGATGCCTATCTTGCCGTCGCGCGGCAGGCCGCACTCGATCCGGGCGTCTTCAAGCGGCAGAAATTCTCGGTCGTGTACACCAACATCCATGGCACCGGCGGCGTGGCCACGGTTCCGCTGCTGGTGCAGGCCGGCGTGTCGGTCACGGAGGTGCCCGAACAGGTGGCGTTCGATCCGCGCTTTCCGACGGTGAAATCGCCCAATCCGGAAAACGCGGAAGCGTTGGCACGGGCGGTCGCGCTGGCCGGGGAAAAAGGCGCCGATCTGGTCATGGCGACCGATCCCGATGCCGACCGGATGGGCGCCGCGGTCCGGTCCCGCGAGGGCCAGCTGGTGCTGCTGACCGGCAATCAGATCGGCGCGTTGCTGGCCGACTATCGCCTGACGCGGAACAAGGAACTGGGCCGGATTCCGGCGCAGGGTTCGCCGCGAGCCGCGTTGATCAAGACCTTCGTCACGACGCCGCTGCAGGACGCGATCGGGGCGGGGCACGGGGTGAAGGTCATCAACACCTTGACGGGCTTCAAATGGATCGCCGCCAAAATGCGCGGCTACGAAGAACAGTTGAAGGGCGCCCTGCTCGCCGAGGAGGGGCTGGCGGTCGACTACGATGCCCTGCCGCTCGCGACGCGCGCGCGGCTGCACGGCGAGCGCGGCACCTTCTACGTGTTCGGCACGGAGGAGAGCTATGGCTACCTGCCCAACGATTTTGTGCGCGACAAGGACGGCAACGCCGCCTGCCTGGCGTTCGCGGAGCTGTGCGCGTGGGTGAAGCTGCGCGGGCTGACCGTGCCGGAATACCTGGACGAATTGTATGTGCGGCACGGATACTTCCTCGAAGGCGTGATCAACATCTATTACGAGGGCGCCCCGGGCGCGGCGAAGATCCGGCGCATCCTGGACACCTACCGGACGAACCCGCCGCGGGCGTTCGGCGACGTGCAGGTGGCGAAGTTCGAGGATTTCGGCCGCCAGACGATCCGCGACGCCGATGGCGAGGAGATCCCGAAACAGGATCTGTACTTCGTCACCCTCGCCAACGGCTACAGTTTCGCCGGCCGCGGCAGCGGCACCGAGCCCAAGATGAAGTTCTACATCTTTGCCCGTTCCCCGGTGTCAGGGGCGGCGGAATTGCCGGCGGCCAAGGAGCGGGTCAAGGCGGAACTCGAGCGGCTGAGGGCGCTGATCGAGGCGGACGCGAAGGCCCGCGCCGAGGGCTGACGGGAGTTTCGCATCGAGTGGCCGGGGGGCGGTGATTTGACTCGCCCTCATGGCTGACGACGACCCCACCCGGAGGATTCCCCCGGAAGCTCCCGGTGGTTTCGATCCGGAGCACACGGCGAAGGTGGTGCACCGGGATCTGAAGCCGGCCAACCTGCTGGTGACCCGCGACGGCGAACTGAAGGTGACGGATTTCGGCATCGCGCGCAGCCTCACGGAGACGCACACCCGTCTCACCGGCACGACGGCCGGCGGCACGTTCCGCCGGAGGCAGCCGCCGTTCCGCGGGGAATTCGCGGCGCCGGGTGCGCCTTCCGGCGGGATTCCTCCGCCGATCGTCGGCGCGATGACCCCGCCGCCTCCGCCCCCTCCGGCGGTCGCGGCCAAGGCGGGCGGCCGGTCTTTGCTACGTC
>DASRKV010000123.1:0-9087 GCA_035648795.1 Opitutaceae bacterium | reverse complement strand
GACATGCCTTCACGATCGGACCGACGGATGTGGAAAACCTGAACGCGCTGGACGATTTCGTGCGCCTGAACCGGATTCCGGCCACGGCCCGCGCCGCCCTGGCGTGAGCTGCCGAGCAGTCGGGTGGGGTTCCGGCTGCTTTGGCGGACAGCCCCGGTGAAGCGGTAGAGGAGCCTGCGTGTAGGCGAATCTATCCGCCGCATCCGCAAGCTCGTTTGCCCCGGTTGATCACATGGTAGTGGGCTCCGGGGAATTCCAGCCTCAGCTTGCGCGGCATGCCGGCAGTCTGCTGGCGACCTTCCGACCGCAAATATAGAACCCATCCATTCGCCATCAGCTCAAACCCACACGATTTCCTGAAGAACCAAAGATCGGGGGGCTACTTGCTGTCGGGGAGGAGCGTAACCGCGACTTCTGGGGTGCCCGGAATCGTGATATCCTCGTATCGATATCCGTACCCAATCTTATACAAACTTAGGCGTAGATGCAGCTTCTGGGCCTCCGATACGAAACGCGCTGTTTCTGCAGGTTCTCCGACCGGAAACCTCTTCGTAGGGGTCATCCCTTGCCCCATCACAAATTCCCAGTACTCGCGATACTTCTGCGCGAAGACAGCTGTTTCGTGTACCTGAAACGTAAGCACGCACGGTGTCACGCCCATCTGACTGTCGTCTATCGCGACGAGTGCACCAGAAGGGTCACTTCTAACCTGCACGCTCACCTCAACAATTCGGTCTTCGTTCCGAACGGCCTCCGTTCTGTCATACCAATAGGGCTTGTTGACGACATTGCATGCTGTTGTGGCGCCAATCGAGACCAGGGATAATAGTAACCCCAGCTTTGTCATAGCGTGTTCCCTTCTTTGGTTGCCCATTCCAATGCTCGCACAAGTTCGGCTTGCTTCTTCCTATTCCCTTCGGACTCGCCTGGGGACGAATTCAAAGCATCGATAAGGGATCGTAGCCTTGAAAGATTATGGAGCGCGACTTCCTTGGCCGTACGCAACATTTCAAGATGATGATTGTCCACATCAAGATCCCTGATTTCGTTTATGCGCTCAACGGCTTGAACAAACAATCCATAATTCTGCTCATTGCTCTTCTGGCATTCAGCGACGAACTTGTTGTATTCGTTTTTTATCGCATCCTCCGCAAAATAGCGCGGGTACGCGGGTGGATCATAGTGTCCGAAGAAGTAGGCAGGTGAGACTGAACCGTCTTCCCACGTTACGTCGCCATTCACCGTGCTACCGTTGAGGGGCGTGTAGCCATCCGTGATCGTCATGCTCTTGGGCCAACGGATCGGTGTGAAATGAAGGCCGTGACTCAACACCCGAAGGCGCGCTCGCCGAATGATCTCGTGAGATTTGTAATCCACGCCTTGGGGAAGCAATGTCAGAAGTAGCTCAATTTGGTCTGTGGCATTCTCGTCTTGGGTGACTAGCAGCGGGATAAGTTGCTCCTGCACAGATCTTATTGCATCGGGGGTCACCGGAGAGTCCGGGGAACCACTGGCCAAAGCTGCTATGCTGGCGAGATAGAAGGCAAATGTCGCAGCGGGACGTAGCATGGACGACAAATGATTAGCGCTTCCGAGGGCAGTCATGGAAAAAGCACTGAATTAGGGGTTAGGCTGAAGGCTGATGTTTATGAATACCAAAAATGGTGAGAAATGAAAGCAGCAATCGGCCGGGACGAATGGCGCGTGCAGGGTTGTTGGTAGCAGAAACTTGACCGATGGGGCGAACGTTGGTTGGCGCGACCGTCTGTCGGCCCGTGTGGTGGGCTCTGTTTATCGGCCGGGCAGCACAGTGACCTAGGTTTGGAAGCACAGTCCCCATAGCAGGGGGCAGGTCGAGTATATTGTGGTAAATCATGAAGCAGCCCTTCGCCGGTGCTTAGCGACGTGGCCGGTCCTAATCTGTCCTGGGCGGCGTTGGCCCGAGTCCGCGGCGCTGCAGCAGCGGTTCGATGGACGGATCTCCGCCGGTGAAATTGTGGAAGAGCGTCAGCGCCTCCTCGCTGCCGCCGCGCGAAAGGACCGTCTGGCGGAAATGATCGCCGTTGAACCGTGTTAGGCCGCCGTGTTGCTTGAACCATTCCACGCTGTCGGCGTCCAGGACCTCCGCCCAGATGTACGAATAGTAGCCGGCGGAATAGGCGATGCCGGAAAAGATGTGGGAGAAATAGGTGCTGTAATATCGCGGGGGGACCGGGGCGAATTCCAGGCCGGCGCGGTGGAGCGCCGCGGCCTCGAAGGCGGCCTCGTCCGTCGGGATGGCGCCGGGTGGCAACTCATGCCAGGCCATGTCGACCATTGCGGCGGCGAGGTACTCGGTGGTCATGAAACCTTGGTTGAACTTCTGGGCCGCCAGCATCTGGTCGAGCAGGGCGGGCGGCATCGGTTCGCCCGTCTGGTAGTGCCGGGCGTAATGCTTCAGCACCTCCGGCCAGACCGCCCACATCTCATTCACCTGCGAGGGAAACTCGACGAAATCGCGCGGCACGCTGGTGCCGCTGAACCGCGGATAGCGCACGTGCGAAAACATGCCATGCAACGCGTGGCCGAACTCGTGAAACATCGTCCGGACCTCGTCAAAGGTGAGCAGCGCGGGCTCGCCCGCTGGCGGCTTGGGGATGTTGAGATGATTCGCAACCACCGGTTTCGTGCCGAGGAGTTCCGCCTGGCTGACGTAGGCGCTCATCCAGGCGCCGCCGCGTTTGGCCGGACGGGCGTAGTAGTCGGCGAGGAACAAGGCGAGCGGCTGGCCGTCCGCGTCGAAGACCTCGAACACCCGCACGTCGGGCTGGTACACGGGCAGATCGTGGCGTTCCTGGAAGGTCAGGCCGTAGAGGCGGTTGGCGGCATAGAACACCCCGTCCTGGAGCACATGATTCAACTCGAAATAGGGCCGCAGTTGCGACTCGTCGAACGCATAGCGGGCCCGGCGGACTTTCTCCGAATAGAAGGCCCAATCCCACGCGGCGAGTTGAAACCCGCCATGCTCCGCGTCGATGACGGCCTGCATGTCCGCCGCCTCGCGGCGCGCATTGGCCACGGCGGGAGGCGCGAGCTGGGCGAGGAGCTGGTCGACCGCGGCCGGCGTGCGGGCGGTCTGGTCCTCCAAAACGTAGGCGGCATGGCTGGCGTAGCCGAGGAGCGCCGCGCGCTCGGCCCGGAGGCGCGCGATGCGGAGGACAATCGCCCGATTGTCGAACTCCCCGCCGCGGCTGCCGCGGTTGACGGATGTATCCTGCAGGCGCTGCCGCAGGGTGCGGTTCTCCAGCGAGGCCAGCGCGGGCTGCCCGCTGGTGTTGAGCAGGCGGATGACGAACCTGCCCTCCTGCTGGTCGGCCTTGGCCGCCGCCTCGGTCGCCGCAATCTCGTTCGCGGACAGGCCGGCCAGATCAGCCCGACGATCGACGACGACGGCGGACGCGTTGACCTCCTTGAGGACGTTCTGGCTGAAGGTGGTCTGTTGGGCGGCGAGTTCGGCATTCAAGGCCCTGAGCCTGGCCTTGTCGGACTCGGACAGCCTGGCGCCGGCCCGAACGAAGTCCTTATAATAACGCTCCAGCAGCCGTTTCGACTCCGCGTCCAAACCCAGTTGGTCGCGCGCATCGTAGAGCGTCCGGATACGGGCGAAGAGCGCCGGATTCAGCCGGATGGCGTCCCGGTGGGCCGACAGCTTCGGAGCCATCTCGCGCTCCACTTGCTGCATCGCCGGGTCGGTGTTGGCGCCGTTCAGATTGGAGAACACCCGGTCGACCCGTTGCAGCAGCCGGCCGGAACGCTCGAGAGCGACGATGGTGTTGTCGAAAGTGGCCGGCGCCGGACTGGCGGCGATCGCCTTCACTTCTTCGAGCTCCTCGCCGATGCCTTGATCATAGGCCGGCGCAAAATCGCCGTCGTGGATCAGATCGAATCGCGGCAGATGAAAAGGCAGCGTACTCTCCGTTAGCAGGGAATTCTCGTGCATATTGGGAAGGTCGGACCTGGGGGCCGGAAGCTCCGCGGCCAGCCCGCTGACCGCGAGGGTCCAGGCGACGATCAGCATCGACCGGCAGGTCGGGCAGCGGGAGATGCGCGGCACGGGCAGCGCAAGGGCGGGACAAGGAAGCGGCGACTTGGACATGGCGGGATAGGCGGAAAGGCTGGAGAATAAAAAGCGTTCAGGCGAGTCTCCTCCCAAAGATTCCCACGGCAGCGGCGAATCCCTTGCGTCCGCCACCGTTGAGCGTTACCCGTGGAGCACCAATTCCCATGAATGCGCCGCCTGATTCTGCCGTCGCCGCCGCCTTCCGAAAAATGAACCTGCTGGACGCCCGGCAGCATGTGTTCCTGTGCGTCGGGCCGAATTGCTGCACCTCGGAGCAGGGACTGGCCACGTGGGAGGTGCTCAAGCAGCGGATCAAGGAATTGGATCTCCCGGTGCTGCGCACGAAGGCGGCCTGTCTGCGCGTCTGCTGCGGTGGCCCCTGGATGGTGGTGTATCCAGAGGGCGCCTGGTATGGCGCCGTCACCCCCGAACGGTGCGAACGCATCGTGACCGAACACCTCGCCGGGGGCCGGCCGGTGTCTGAATGGCTGGAGCAGGTGCATCCACTCGCGGCAGGGCCGCCTTCGTCGGCCGCCCGCCCGGATTCTGTTCAGGGCGCTTGAATCCCGCGCCGGCCTGATCTTCCGTGTGATTATTGCCGACCGTTGTCTTCGCCAGCCGTGCAGCACCCGCCGAACGCCATCATTGAAGCCGCCGTTCTCGTTCCGATTTTCCGGCGGGTGGACGGGGTGTCGCGGGTGGCCCTGATCCGGCGGAGCGACCATGGCGTTCACGGCGGTGAACTCGGTTTCCCGGGAGGAAAGCGCGAGCCGGCCGACCGGACTCTCCTCGAGACGGCGCTTCGCGAGACGCGCGAAGAAATCGGACTCACCGGCGATCAGGTGGAGGTTCTCGAGTCCTTGCCGGCGGTGGAGACGTTGACAACCGCGTACCGGATCTCCCCGTTTCTGGCGCGGATCGATCCGCCGCCGACGTGGCAAATCTGCCGCGACGAGATCGCGGAGGTCCTGGAGGTCGCCATCGATGATTTGGCAAAACCGGAGGCGCATGGCGTGGACATGGCCGTTTCTCCGACCTGGCCGGGCCCGCGTCCGATCGCTTTCTTCCGACTCGGGCCCCATCGTATCTGGGGTGCGACCTACCGCATTCTGCACCCGCTTCTGCCGCGATTGCGGACTGGCAGTCCGGCGGACTTCGGGCCCTCCGGGCTCCCCAAATAGAATGGCCGGGGCCGTTTTTCCGACCCCGAGCTCGGGAAAATGATCTCAGCACAGCCCCACGGTGGCGGACGGCGCGCGGTCGCCGTCCTAGGGTGCCAGCGTAAATTCCACCAGATTGCCGTTCTCCGAGTCGGGCGCGATGACCAGTCCAAACCGCCCGGGCTCGACCACCCACGTGCCATCCGCGCTCCAGCACCCTAGATCGTGGTCGGCCAGGCGGAAGGAGATTTCCTTCGATTCACCGGGCTGCAGGGTCACTCGCTGAAAGCCCTTGAGTTCGCGTACCGGGCGCGCGCCGACCGAACAGGCGAAGTCGCGCAGGTAAAGCTGGGCCACCTCGGTGCCGGCCCGGGCGCCCGTGTTGGCGATGGTGGTCGTCGCCACGATCGCGTCGTGTTGGAGGGCGGCGTCCGACAGCCGCGTGGGTCCGTAGGTGAATTTTGTATACGTGAGGCCGAAGCCAAACGGGAGCAGCGCCCCGCGCGGACCCTCCTGGTAATTGTCGAGCGGGCGGCTGGTGGCGAGGTGGTCATAGTAGACCGGCACCTGACCCACGGTGCGCGGCCAGCTCGTCGTGAGCCGGCCCGACGGCGCCACCGCGCCGGTGAGGACGTCCGCCACGCCCGGCCCGCCCTGCACCCCGGGATGCCACGCCAGGAGCACCGCGGCGGATCGTTCCAGCACGGCGGGGACGGCCAGCGGCCGTCCGGCGAACAGGACGGTCACGACCGGCTTTCCCGTGGCCACGATCCGGTCGAACAACTGCTGCTGCCGGCCAGGCAATCCGAGGTCGGAACGGAAATTGTTCTCGCCCGAGAATAGCGCGGGTTCGCCCAGAGCCAGGACCACGAGGTCGGCATGGCGGGCGACCGCGACCGCTTCGGCCAGGCCGCTTTCGTCGTCTCCGGTCAATGCGCAGCCCTTCGCCACGCGGAGATCCGTCGTGGGCCGGGCGGCGGCCAGTCCCTCCCGGAGGGTCACGACATCTTCGGCCCGACCCAATCCGGCCCAGCAACCGAGCAGATCCACCCGGTCGTCTGCCAGAGGTCCGATCAAAGCAATCGTGCCGGCGGCCTGCAGCGGCAACGTTTCGTGCTGGTTCTTCAGCAGCACACAGCTCCGGGCGACGGCCTCCCGCGCCAGGGAAATCGCGGCCGCCGCATCCAAGCCGACCGGGGCAGTGTAGGGGTGGTCCAGCAGGCCTTTGAGGACCTTGACGCGCAAGATGCGACGCACGGCCGTGTCCAGCGTCGCGGTGGAGAGGCTGCCGGATTCGAGCAGCGCCGGCAGCTCGGTGCGGTAGCAATCGCTGACCATTTCCATGTCGATCCCGGCGGAGAGGGCGGTCGCGGCCGCGTGAGCGCGATCGGCCGCAAAGCCATGATGAACCAGCTCCACGACGGCGTTCCAGTCGCTTACGACGAAGCCTTTGAAACCCCATTGATCGCGCAGGATCTCGGTCAGGGTAAAACGATTGCCTGAAGCCGGCACGCCATTGAGGCAGTTGAAGCCGCTCATCAGGGTGGCGGCGCCGGCATCAACGCCGGCCTTGTAAGGAGGCAGGTAAACGTTGCGGAGGGTCGGCAGTCCGATCTCGGTGGTATCGTAGTCGCGACCGCCCTCGGCGGCGCCATACCCGACGTAGTGCTTGAGGCAGGCGGCGACACGGCCGGTTTGTCCATAGTCGGATCCCTGGAAGCCGCGCACCGCCGCGGCCGCCAGGAGAGCGCCCAGCCAGGGATCCTCTCCGGCGCCTTCGGCGATGCGCCCCCAGCGCGGATCGCGGGCAATATCCACCATCGGGGCAAAGACCCAGTCGATGCCCGCGGCGGCCGATTCCGCTGCGGCCACGGTCTCGACCCGCTCGACGAGCTGCGGGTCCCACGCGCAGGACAACCCGAGGGGAATCGGGAAGACCGTGCGGAAGCCGTGGATGGTATCGAACCCGAAGATCAGCGGGATGCCGAGGCGCGAATCCTCGACGGCGATGCGCTGGAGCCGGTTGCGCGGACCGGCGCCCGGAGCCGCCCCGAGAAAGGATCCGATCCCGCCAGACGCGATCAACGCCGCGGCGGCATGATCGTTCGCTCCGGGTAGCAGCTGCTGCCCAAGCTGGCCGAGGCGTTCCGTTCGGCTCAGACGACGCAGCAGATCGTCAACCCGTGCGTCTGCCGGTTGCGCGGGATCCTCATAGATATCTTTGACGCCGTTCTTGTTCAGATCGATCCAGCCGGAATGGTAGATTTCCGGCCGCTGAAGCTTGAATTCGGCGCGGTCGGCGGCGACGACCGGGGCCTGGAGGTCGCCCGCCGCGGGCAGGAGCCGGGCGGCGCAGACGCCGATGCCGGTCAGAACCACGAACCATTTGGCGGTGTGTGTTTCCCGTAGTAAATGCATGCTGCCCTTTGACTGGGAAACATGGTGAATCAGGTCAAGTTTTCCAGCAGCGGCGTTTTCGACGATGCAAGGTGCTGATCCTTCCAGCGTCTCTTACCGAGCAGATCCGGTGAAACTCTTCTGGCCTTCCGGCGTCTCTTGCATTTGGCAGATCATATACTAACCAAGGCTTATCCATGAAGACGGTTTCCCAATTCATCCGGGCTTTTCTCCTGGTCACGGCCGGCGCGGCGGCGGTCGCCCTGTCGCCTCTCCGCGCTGAACCCCGCGTGGACATCGGACTTTCCGTCGGCATCCCCCTGCCGCGCGGCTATGTCGACGTGGTGGTGGGTCGGGAACACTACTACCACTACCGCGGGGTCTTTTACCAGCGCGGTCCCCGGGGCTTGATGGTCGTCCGCGCGCCGCGCGGCGCCATCGTGCGCGAACTGCCCCCGCGCTGTGCGCGGGTTTACGTGGGCAACGTCGTCTACTATCGCTATGGCGACGTCTTCTACCGGTCCGCGCCGACGGGCTATGTCGTGGTGGATCCGCCGGCGGTGCCGAACCTGCCGCCACCCGCGCCGGTCGCGGTCCAGTACCAATCGGTCTGGGTGGGCATCACGGAGTACCTGTTCAAGGACGGGCAGTTTTTCCAGCGGACGCCGGAAGGGCTGGCCTGGACGGAAACTCCGCTCGGGGCGGTGGCGAAAACGCTCCCGTCCGATGCGACCTCCATTTGGTATCAGGACAACGAGTACTTTGAATGCGGCACCGTGTACTTCCGCAAGACGCCGGACGGCTACAAGGTTGTGCCGAGGCCTTGGAACGAGTAAGTTTTCCCTGCACCCGGCGGTCCGAACCCCGCCGGGTTTTTTGTCTCCGGATATCCAAAACGGATCTATGCGAATTGGAGGAGCGAGCTTCCGCCTTCGCTGGAAGCTACGGCGGACCAGTGCTCGCAACCTGTCCTCCGCAGGCTCGGCGAAGGAGGATTCCGGTGTCAGAATCGCCAGCCAGCAGGCTCCTCCGCCGATCATCTGGCGGCGTTCTTATTTACGAGCGAGGGGAGGTTGACGGCACCGGTACGGCCTCGGCCGACCGGTCTCCCGGCTTAATAGTCCAGGTAAGGCTGGAGCCAGCGCTCCGCCTCCGCGACGGCGATCGCTTTGCGGCGGGCGTAGTCCGCCACCTGGTCTTCCCCCAGCTTGCCCACGGCGAAATATTTCGCCTCAGGATGATTGAAATAAAGCCCGCTCACGCTGCTGGCCGGATGCATGGCGAAGCTCTCGGTCAGGATGATTCCGGTGGCGGCCTCGGCGCCGAGCAGATCGAAGAGCAGGCGTTTCTCGGTATGATCCGGGCAGGCCGGATAACCGGGCGCCGGGCGGATGCCCCGGTATTTCTCGCGGAGCAATTCCTCCATCGTCA
>DASRKV010000122.1:0-4379 GCA_035648795.1 Opitutaceae bacterium | reverse complement strand
AAAATCGGGTTCCTGCCAGCCCCACGGATAAACCGAACCGTCCACCCTGTCGCCCGGACCCACGACCAGGAACTGGTTGGTCGGTCGGGGCGCCTCCGAAGACGGAGAGTAGGCCTCGTCCTGCAGCACCTTCCACGTGTCCCCGGTGTTCACCACCTGCTCGGCCACCGAGTCGCCCTGGACGATCAACCCGGTTTGCAGGCTCACCTGAGCCCACGGCTTCAGCGGTCCGAAGTTCCAGACTGTCGCCGCCACGACGTTCTTCCCCGGCCTCAGCCAAGGGCCGATATCCACCGTCTCGAAACGCCAATGGAAGAGATCGCCGCGAGCCGGCCCAAAGCAGACCGAGGTGCCGTTGACAAAGAGCCGGTACCGGTTGTCGGCGGAGAGGTGGATGACGAAGGCCGCGGGCTTCACATCAAGGCTGAACGTCTTGCGGAAATGAAAGACGCCGTAATCGCACGGAGACGCCGTGAGATGGGCAATCCACGACGCAGGCCAGACCTCTTTCAGCAGCTCCGGGTTGACCGGCAAAGCGGGAACTTCCGCGTGGGAAGAGTGCATGAATACACAAAGGACAAGAGGAACGATGAGGCGCCTCATAGGCGGGCAGCATGACGATATCGGGCGAAAAAGGTCAGGCACAATCGTCGTTCCGAAGAGATGCTATCCGGGAACACGCCTGCGCCCTGTTTCCAGGCCTCCGAAATGGGCGCAGCAAGCCCGCGCCCCGACGATTCTTGCTGAGGAGCCGCGCGAGAAACGGATGATGAGGCGCCCGCTGTTTAACCAGGCGTCAACGTGAGATCTGTGCGCTTGACCTCCTTGACCGGCCAGCGGGTGACGGTGAGGCCTTTGGCCGACCGGTTGCTGACCGGCACGCGGCCGAGATCGAATTTGAGCTCGCGCACCCGCGCCCGGCTGCGACCGTCGAGCGCGATGTCCAGCGTCTGCGCGATCTCCTTTTCGCTCTTGGTGACCTCGAGAAAGACGACCCGCGAGCCCGGCGACTTGACGAGCAGATAGAGTTTGTCGCGCGTCACGCCGCCAATCTGGAATTTCTTCGCAAACGCCTTCCCGGTCGCCTTGTCCTGGTAGACCATCGTGTAGAAGGCCTGGTCGCCATCCTTCGGGAACACCGCGCAATGGAGGACGTTGGGCCCCATGAAAACCTTCTCCCCCACCCGCGCGACCCGCATCGAGCCGTCCGCCATGATGCAGAGCACGTCATCGAGGATCGAGCATTCCTGCACGAACTCGTGCTGGCGCCAGTTGAGGCCGATGAAGCCCTCCTCGCGGTTGACGTACAGCCGCTGGTTGGCGGACACGACCTCGGCCGCGCTGATCTGCTCGATCTCCTCGTACTCGGTGCGGCGCTTGCGCCCCTTGCCGTATTTCTCCTGCAACGACTCGAACCACTTGATCGCATATGGCGTCAGGTTCTTCAGCTCGTGCTTCACCTGCCTGATTCCCTCCTCGATCTTCCCGATCGCTTCGTCCGCCTGGAAGCGGTTGTAGGCGGAGATGCGCTTGATGCGGATCTCGGTCAGACGGACGATGTCGTCCTCGGTCACCGCGCGCCGCAACTGCTTGAGAAACGGCTGCAGGCCGTCGCGAATCTCCGCCAGCACGCTTTCCCAGGTCTTCGCTTTCTCGATGCGGCGGTAGATGCGCTCCTCGATGAAAATGCGCTCCAGCGAGTCCCCGTGCCACTGCTGCTCCAGCTCGCCGAGCTTGATCTCCAGTTCCTGTTGCAGCAGCGCCCGAGTGCGGTCGACGCTGCGCTTGAGGATTTCGCGGACCCCAAGAAACACCGGCTTGTCGTTCTCGATCACGCATGCGGCCGGGGAGATCGCGACCTGGCAGTCGGTGAAGACGTAGAGCTGCTGGATCACCTGCTCGGGCTCGCTGCCCTGCGGAAGGTGGACGAGCAGCTCCACCTTGTCGGCCGTGTTGTCGTCGACGTGCTTGATCTTGATCCGGCCCTTCGCGTTGGCCGCCAGAATGGACTCGATCACCGACGTCGTGTTGGTGCCGAACGGAATTTCGGTAATCGCCAGCAGATACTTGCTCCGCGCTTCGATCCGGGCGCGAATTTTCACCTTCCCGCCGCGCTCGCCGTCATTGTATCCCGAAAAATCCGCGATGCCGCCGGTAGGAAAGTCGGGGAAAATGCGAAACGTTTTTCCCTGCAGATGATTGATCGCCGCGCGGCAGAGATCGTTGAAGTTATGGGGCAGGATCCGGGTCGCGAGGCCGACCGCGATGCCCTCGGCGCCTTCCGCCAGCACGAGCGGGAACTTCACCGGCAGCGTGACCGGTTCCTTCGCGCGGCCGTCGTAGCTGAGCTGCCAGACCGTCGTCTTCGGATTGAACACCACTTCCAGGGCGAACGCGGTGAGGCGCGCCTCGATGTAACGCGCCGCGGCCGCGCCGTCGCCGGTGAGCACGTTGCCGAAGTTGCCCTGCGGCTCGATCAACAGGCCCCGCTGCGCCATGCCGACGAGGGCCGCCCCGATCGACGCATCGCCGTGCGGATGGAAGCGCATGGTCGCGCCGACGACATTGGCCACCTTGTGGAAACGCCCGTCGTCCATTTCCCAGAGCGTGTGCAGGATCCGGCGCTGGACAGGCTTCAGGCCGTCGTCGATATGCGGGACGGCACGATCCAGGATGACGTAGCTGGCGTAATCGAGAAACCAGGTGCGATAGCTCTGCGCCAGCGGCGCCTCGTCCGGATTTCCGATTTTTGATTTGGGATTCTTGATTGGAGGAACGAGCGGAATGGAGCCCACGCCGGAACCGGCCTCAGGCGCCGGGTCGGCAGCAGGTTTCTGACCTTCAACCGGTGACTTCCGATCTCTACGCTTGGCGGCTTGAGGCGCCGCCTCCCGGCTGCCGCCCGATTCCGACGGCGCGTTGCCGCCGCCCAGGTTCAGCTCGATCTGCTTGGTGTCTTTTTTCCGTCTGGCCATGGATGAAATGATTCAAGGTTGCTGCAAGATGCGCCGGGCCGCCTCGAGGTCGGGATCGCGACCCGCCCGTAGGTCGTCCAGGGTGACCGGCGGCGGCACGATGTCCGGCGTGACCCCGCTGCCCTCAAGCCGCCGGCCGCCGGCCGTGCGCAGATCGCGGTCGCTGAACTCGAGCATACCGCCGTCCGCCAGCGAGCGCAGCCGGGCCGACAGCACATCCCCCGCCGTCTTGCGACCGATGACGGTGCCCCGATGCTGCTCCTGCATCGTGGCGGCGAAAATCTCCGCCGCGCTCGCCGACAGATGGTCGACCAGCACGGCCAACCGGCCCCGGTAATGCGCCGAGCCGAGCGTCAGGGCCTTCAGGTTCCGGCGATGGCCGGACCGGTCGACCGACATGGCATAGACAACCCGGCGGTCAAAGAACTCCCCGACCATGAAATCCAGGGTCAGCAGCGTGCCGCCGGGGTTCTGTCGCAGGTCCACCACCACGCCGGGCGCATCGCGGTGCAGCTTCAGTTGCCGGCTGAACCAGCGCATGGTCGACCAGTCGAATTCGTCGAACCGCAGGCAGACCAAGCCCCCCGGCAGCACACGCGCGTCATGGTGCGCGATCGACACGCGCCGGGCGGTGAGGGCCAGCGCCACCGGCTGATTATGGCCGTCGAGAAACTCCCACCGCACCACCTCTCCGCCGCGCAGCTCCGGCAGCTTCACGTTGTCTCCCAGCGGTTGGCCGTCGCGGGAAAGCACGATCCAGCCCGGCTTCACGCCCGCCGCCTCGGCCGGGCTCCGGGACAGCACTTCATAGACCACCCAGCGCCGTTCGACGCGCCGCATGCGGAACCCCGTCATCGCCCGCTCATGGGTGTGGTAGTCCCTGGCCTCGGCCGGCGTGAACGCGCCGGTGTGGCGATCGCCGAGCAGCTCCAGCATCCCGTTGATCGTGCCGTAAAGCGCGTTCTCATCGGCGGCCGCGGCGGCCTTGGGGCCATAGGTCATCGCGGCGGCCCGCCAATCCACGCCGTGGAAGCGCGGATCGTAGTACTTTTGTTCCACCGTGGCCCAGACCGAGTCAAAGAGCCGGAGATTGCGCTCCGCCACAACCGTCTGTTCCGGCGTGCGCCCGGCCGCGGCGCCGCGCGGCGCGGGCGAAACCGGCGTGACGCATCCCGCCAGCAACACGAGCCCCGCGAGCGCCGCGCTCGGCACAATCCAGGGCGCACAATGCCTCAATGCCCAGCAGAGCCAACCGCCGGTCATTAGCCGCCGCCGGTGGCGCGCGTTGTCCACAACGTGCTCAAAGCGTCTTGGGGACAAGCCGCTCCACCTTGGGAAAAATCCTGAATGCACTGTGATCACCGACAAGTCCCGCGACGCAGCATCGCCTCAGACCTCCACCAG
>DASRKV010000121.1:0-6977 GCA_035648795.1 Opitutaceae bacterium | reverse complement strand
CGTAGGCCAGTCCGTACCAACGGATGCCCACATTCCCCCAGAAGCGGATGGCAAAGGGGCTCAGGTTATCGACCCAATAGGCGAGCGGCAGAGGCATTTTTGATTTCGGATTTTCGATTTTGGATTTTCAGTCAACGGGCGCGCAGGCAGGTCACGGCAACCGTTACACGCTGCCGCGGAAGGAACTCGAGAGCCCGGAACCGCCGTCGCCCGGGCGCCGTCCGCGTCGCTGCTTCTGTAACTTGGCGCGGGCGAGTTCACGCATGTCGACCGCAACATCGTCCTTCTCGAAAATTTCTCGGCCCAGGATGTGTTCCATGACATCTTCCATCGTCACGACCCCGGCGGTCGAGCCAAACTCGTCCACGGCGACCAGCAGGTGTTGATGGGTCTTGAGGAAAAGCTGCAGCGCATTGCCCACCGTCGCCGTTTCCGGGATGAAGCTGATTTCCTGCATGAGGTTGCCCACCGTTTCGAGGTCCTGGTCGTTGGCCTTGGCCTTCAGCAGATCGCGCCGGCGCGCCAGTCCGACGACATCGTCAAGATTCTTCTGGCAGACGGGAATCCGCGCAAACGGGATGTTCGGAAACTCGTGGAAAACGTCGCCCACCGTCGCGTTCTTCCGGAGCGTGGTGACGACGGTCCGCGGGGTCATGATCTCGCTCACGCGGACGTCATCGAGCGACAGGGCGTTGGCGATGATGTTCGACTCGTTTCTCGACAGGACTCCTTCCTTCGCGCCCCGCTCGGCGAGCAGGATGATTTCCTTCTCCGAGGTCTGGGTCGACGGGCGCGTTTTGATGAAGACGCGCACGACGATGCTGCAGAGATAGAGGACCGGCGTCAGCGCCCGGCGGACCCACCACAGGGGAAGAACGACGTGGGGCTGCAGCGCGACCCGATAGGCGACTCCGATGTTTTTGGGCAGGACTTCCGAGAACACGAGGATGGTAAACGCCATGACGGCGGAGGCCGCCCCGAGCCAGGCCTGGCCGTAAAGGTGGGTGACCAGGCCGCCGATGAACACGGAGCCGAGGGTGTTGGTGAGGGTATTGAGCGTGAGGATCGCCGACATGGTGTCGTCCAGGCCAAACTTGAGTTCCTCGAGGAGCTGGCCGTGCCGGGGGCGGCGCTGTTTGAGGGCTTCGATCTCCGCGATCGTCGTGCTCAGAATGAACGCCTCCGCCAAGGAACAGACGAATGAAATGTCGAGGGTGAGGATGATGGCGACGATGAGCCAGGACATGTTGGCAGGCACAGTCTGACGCACCGCGGCGATTTTCGAATCTATTTTCGACCCCAGAAGGCGCCGGGCGGGCTGACGAAGCCCTCCCGGCTTTCGCTTGTTTTTGCCGGCGTTCTTTCCAATGCTGGCGCGCATATGCCGCATCACACATGTTTGCGCTGTGTTGCCGGGCTGGTCGCCGCGATCGTCGTCACCTCCGTCCGCCTCGCGGCGCAGGCCAATTCGCCGGCCTTCGAGGTGGCCAGTCTTCGCGAAGATGTCCGCCTGCTCAGCCAGCGGGTGAACGAGCTCAGCCTCCGCGTCGAACAGCTCGAGCGGGAGAACAATGACCTGCAGGCCAAGTCCAGCCAGACCTACGTCACCCTCGCCCAGTTGAATGCAGCCATCGCCGACGTCCAGAAAACCATGCAGGCGGCCATGCGGGACCAGCGGCGCGAAACGCTCCAGCTGGTGAGCGCGCAGATGGAGAAACTGGCCAACGAGACGCAGGCGGCCATCAACGCGCTGGCCAAGGGCGCCGCCACCCGGCCGGCGGTGAGCACGCCGGCGTTCGTCGACGACTACCCCAAGGAAGGCGTCAGCTACACGGTGCAGCGGGGCGACACACTTTCCAGCATCGCCCACAAGACGAACGCCCGGATGCAGGACATCATCAACGCCAACAAGATTGCCGATCCCACCCGCCTGCAGGTCGGGCAGACGCTGTTTATCCCGCAGCAGAAATAACCACCCCCATGGCACTACCGAAATCCAGACTTGGACGCGGCCTCGGAGCCCTGATCGCCAGCGGCACCGCCGCGGCGCCGAAAATCGAAACGAAGGCGGCGAATCCGCCGGCGGGCCAGCCGGGGGCTGGGGCGCCGGCCGCGCCCGGCTTCCAGGAGGTGCCGGTTCATTTGGTGGAGCCGAGTCCGTATCAACCGCGGAAGGACATCCATCCGGACCAACTGAAGGAACTCGCCGAAAGCATCCGGGCCGAGGGACTGCTCCAGCCGATCGTGGTGCGCAAAGCGGGCGAGAAATTCCAGCTGATCGCCGGGGAGCGCCGCTGGCGCGCCTTCCAGTCGCTGAAGCTCAAGACGATCCCGGCCCGCATCCTGGAGGCCAGCAACGCATCGTCCGCCGCGCTCACGCTGATCGAGAACCTGCAGCGCGAGGGGCTGAACCCGATTGAAGAGGCTTATGGTTATGCGAGCCTGATCCGCGATTTCGATCTCACCCAGGAGCAGACGTCCGAGCGGGTGGGCAAGGGCCGGGCCACGGTGGCCAATTCGCTCCGGCTGCTTTCGCTCGACGCCGAAATCCAGGGCTTTCTGGCCAAGGGCCTGCTCAGTGTCGGCCACGCCAAGGTGTTGCTCGGGCTGGAGGAGGCCTCGCGGCGCGCGATCCTGGCCCGCCGCGTGATCGAAGAAGGCCTGAGTGTGCGGGCGCTGGAGAAGATCGCGCCGGGTCACCCGGCTTCGCCCGCCGGCCGCGGCAAAGGCCGTCCGGTGCCTCCCGCCGAAGCCGCCGTCGTCACGGACATCCAGAAGCGTCTGACCACGCACCTCGGCGCGCGCGTTTCTCTCCAGCATACGCCGAAGCACGGTCGCATCGTCATCGAATACGCCGGCAACGACGATCTGCAGCGGATTCTGGAAAAAATCGGTTTGCACGCGTAAGATCGCCGATGCCTGCATGAGTGTCGCGGAAACTGTCAGAGAGACGCTGTCCGACGCCCAGGCGCTGCGGGCCAAGATGTTCCGGGTCAGTTTCCCCTTTGTCGGGGAGTTTCGGGGCTATAACTGGAAGCGGTTCCGCGCCGATCTCGTTGCGGGGGCGACGCTGACGCTTGTCTCCGTCCCCCAGGCCATTGGCTTCGCCCTGATCCTGGGACTGCCGCCGATGCCCGTGATCATTTCGGTGGTGGTCGGCGGCTTCTTCAGCGCGCTGTTCTTCTCCTCGCACTATCACGTCTTCGGCCCGACGACCTCCGTCTGCCTGATCACTGCGGCCACGATCTCGGGCAACGCCAATCTCGGTCTTCACCCGCTGGCGCTGGCGGCGTACCTGGCCTTCCTGATCGGTGTCACGCAATTTCTGGCCGGCCTGTTCAACTTCGGCGAGGTGACCAAGTTCATTTCGCGCTCCGTCGTCGTCGCGTACACCACGGCGATCGGCGTCCTCCTCATCACGAGCCAAGGCCCCAATTTCATGGGCTTCCATGTGCCGGCCGGAGAGCGGTTCACGACGGTGCTGACGAAGGTGGTGCAGGCGGTCCGCGGCGATGCCTTCTCCTGGTGGGCGATCGGCATCGGGTTGTTGACCCTCGCAATTTTCGAGGGAATCAGGCGCTGGCGCGCGTCCTGGCCGGAAGCCCTCATCGGCCTCGCGGTCCTCGGCCTCGCCGCGCGGTTTTTCGCGGACCTGGTTGCCCGCCACCACATTTTCGGGCTCACGGCGACGCCGTTCCTGATGGTGCAGGACGAAGGGGCGCTCATGGCGGTGATTCCCCGGCTGGAACGGTTGCCGTCGCTGGCGACGCAATGGGACGTGGTCTCGCAACTGTCCAGCACCGTGATCGCGATCGCCATCATTGGAATGCTGGAGGCCACCGCGATCACCAAATCATTGGCGGCCAAGAGCGGCCAGCCCCTCGAACCCAACCAGGAGCTCTTGGGCATGGGCGTGGGGAACATGGCGGCCGGGCTCTTCGGGGTGACTCCCGGCTCCTCCTCCTTCACCCGGTCGGCGGTGAATTACCAGAGCGGCGCGACCTCGCAGCTTTCCTCCATGCTCAGCAGCGTGGTGGTGCTGCTGATCCTGTTCCTGGTTACGCCGGTGTTCAATTACATCCCGGTGGCCGCCCTCGCGGCCCACCTGATGCGCGTGGGCGTCCGCCTGATCAACAAATCGCAGATCCGGGTCTGCCTGCGCTCCACGCGGTCTGATGCCGTGGTGTTTGCCGTCACCCTCGGCGCGGCGCTTTTCTTCAAGCTGGAGACTGCCATTTACGTGGGCATCGGCGTGGCGTTGGTGCTGTTCCTGCAGAAAACCAGCACGCCTTCCCTCGTGGAATATGCCTTCAACGAAAGCGGCCAGCTCGCCGAACTGCAGGATCCAGCCGCGCGCTCCAACCCCCAGATTTCGATCATCCACGTCGAGGGCGAGCTGTACTTCGGCGCCGCCGACCTGTTTCAGGAGGAGATCCGGCGCCTGGCGGAGGACGCCCACATCCGGGTCTTCATCCTGCGCATGAAGAACGCGCGCCACCTGGACGCCTCGACGGTCATGGCCATGGAAAATTTGCACGACTATCTGCACCGCAGCGGCCGCTACATGCTCATCAGCGGCTGCAACACCGATGTGATGAACGTCCTGAAGAACAGCGGTGTGCTGGCCCAGATCGGCCCGGAGAACGTGTTTCCCACGGAGGTCAATCTCACGATGAGCACGAAGCGGGCGTTGAAGCGCGCCACCGATCTTTTGCACACCCGCAAGGCCGACGTCCGCCTGTTTTACAACAAGAAACAGGAGAAGGCTTCCGATGTGCCGACGCCGCCCGGCGGAGGGCGGTCGCCGGACGATTATGTAATCTGACGAGGCGCGCCGTAGCCAGGGTCGTGCGGCTTCGGACGGTCGCTTAATCGGCCGGATTCAAAGGGCAGGAATCGGCCTGTCGCGGCTTCTCCTCCCTCGATCGCCTTGTTGGCGCAGCGGACATTTGGCGAGGCGTCTGCTCCGGCCCTCGTGCGCTCGGTGCCACAACCTGAACCACTCGCTGGCGCTCGCGGCCACGAGGACCAGGGCCCGCCCCGGGCGCGCTGCCAGAACTCAGGTTGACATTGCACACCGGAGCCTGTTGTCATGCGCCCTTTATGATCCCGGTGTTCATCAGCATTGGTACCTTTCTGCTCATCATTGTGGCGCTCGCCCTCATCATGGTGGTGCTGGCGCAGCGCGCCAAATCGGACAGCGGCATGGCGGCCATGGGCGGCGGCATGATGGAGTCGGCCTTCGGACCGGACACGAGCAACGTCTTGACCAAGTTCACCATCCGGGCCACCATCGTGTTTTTTGTTCTGAGCTTCATGCTGTACCTCGGGTATGTCCGGGTCCGAAGTCACGGTTCCGGCGGCAAGGGCTCCCTCCCGAACATCGCGTCGCCGGCCGCCCTGCCGTCGATCCCGGCCGGAAATCCTGCGCCATCCGCCGCGCAGCCTGCGATGCCGGCGGTCTCAATTCCTACCGCCGCCCCCGCTCCTGCAGCCCCGAAGCCAGCCGCGACCACTGCCGCCCCCGATGCTGCTAACACGACTACGCAGAGCGGTGCCGCCAGCAAAGCGCCCTGACCGCGGCCTGCTCGCCCGCATATTTCGTGAGGCTGTGGCGTCCCCTGGGCTCCGTCAGCCCGGCGAAGGAGGCTTTCGTCTTCGATCGGCGGCCTTTCGTTTGGGGTGCAGCCTGACCCTCCTGGCGCTGTGCGCCCTGCCCCCGTCCGCGCGTGCCCAGAAAGGGCCCCATCCGCTTCCGAACTACCTGGAGCTGACCCCGCCCGACCAGGCGGAGGGCCGCGCAATCATCGAGGCATTCCGCCGGCAGGGAATCGCGGGAGAATACTATCTTGAATTCGAATTGCGGGTGTTGCCCCGGCATGGCGCAGAGCGGGTCCTCCTCGGGCGGCTCTGGGGCAGCCGCAATGCCATCGGTCCCATTTCGCGGGTCAGTGTGCGCGCGCCGGCGGCTGGTTCCCAATCCGGCGAGGTGCGGCTGCTGATCCAGAGCGGACCCCAGCCGCAGATTTGGCGATGGGTGGAGGGATCCGGTTCGCCCGCGACGCCGCTGGGCATCGGGGCGCTGTTCGAACCGGTGGCCGGCACGGACCTGACCGCCTTCGACCTGCAGATGCCTTTTCTCTACTGGCCCGAGTTTGTCTACGAAGGCCTTGCCCGGATGCATGGCCGGCCGGCCCATCAGTTTCTGTTCTATCCTCCCGCCGACGTGGCCCAGCGCAATCCGGCCCTGCGCGGAGTCCGTGCCTACCTCGATACGCAGTACACCGCGCTGGTTCAGGCGGAATTGATCGGGGAAAACGACCAGGCGTTGAAGAGTCTCAGCATTCTCGACCTCAAGAAAATTGACGACCAGTGGATCGTGAAATCGGTCGATCTCCGGGAGGAGTCCACCCGCAACAAGACCCGGTTTGCGGTGACCGCCGCGGCGCTCAATCAGCACTTCTCTCCCGCGGTGTTTGAGCCAACAAGTCTGTCCGCGCCGGCGGCCATTCCCGATGGGCTGGTGAATCTGACGCCATGAGTCGCGGCGCACCCCGGTTTGGCGGCGTCGTGTTCGATCTCGACGGGACGCTGGTTGACACCATGCCCTTCGTGCTCGAGGGGCTGGCGACCGCGGTGGCGCCCTACCGGCCCCGCCCGACGCCCGACGAGGTGATGAGCAGTCTCGGCGGGCCGTCCGACGTTTGTGTGCGGCGCCTGCTTGGGGGCACCCGGCATCTCGCCGCGGCGCTCGCGGCCTATCTTGAATTCTTGCGCCAGAATGACCACGTGGCGCTGCCGTTTCGCGGCGCCGGGACGCTGCTGAAGCGCCTGCAGGCCGCCTCCGTACGGGTCGGCCTCTGGACCGGCCGCGAGCGGAACTCGACCCTGGCGCGACTCCGGGCGTTGTCGTGGGAGCATGGTTTTGACCCGGTGATTTGCGGAGACGATCTTCCCTCGCACAAGCCCGACCCGGA
>DASRKV010000120.1:0-5049 GCA_035648795.1 Opitutaceae bacterium | reverse complement strand
GCCTTCGCGGAACTGGGGATCCGCCACCGCGATCAGCGCCCGGGCGCGTTGCCGGATCGACCGGCCGTAAAGATCGGCGATCCCGTGCTCCGTGATGACGAAATGGACATGGCTGCGCGTCGTCACCACGCCGGCCGCGGGTTTGAGCATGGGGACGATCTTGCTGATGACCTGGCCATGACACATCGCGGCACTGGGCAGGGCGATGATCGGTTTGCCGCCTTTGGAACGACTCGCACCGTAAAGGAAATCGACCTGCCCGCCCGCCCCGCTGTAGAGCCGCGAGCCGATCGAATCCGCGCAGACCTGGCCGGTCAGATCCACCTCGATGGCGGAGTTGATCGCCACCATGCGGTCGTTCTGCGCGATGCGAAACGGATCGTTGATGTATTCGGTCGGGTGCAGTTCGACCATCGGGTTGTCATGCACGAAATCGTACAGGCGCCGCGTTCCCATCAGAAAGCCGGCGATGATCTTGCCCGGATGGAGGGACTTCCGCGCCCCGTTGATGATCCCGCGCTCCACCAGGTCGATCACCCCGTCCGAAAACATTTCGCTGTGGATGCCGAGGTCCTTCTTGTCGCCGAGGAATTTCAGCACCGCATCGGGAATGCCGCCGATTCCCATCTGCAGGGTCGAGCCGTCTTCGATCAGGCTCGCACAGCCTTGGGCGATCCGGCGCTCCCGCTCCGTGATTTCACCCATGCGGTGCTCGGTCAGCGGGTAGGAGACGGGCACGACGTGCGTCAGCCGGGACACATGGATGAAGCTGTCGCCGAGCGTGCGGGGCATGCGGTCGTTGACCTCCGCGATGACGATGCGGGCCGATTCCGCGGCGGTCTTGGTGACGCCCACCTCGATGCCGAAGCTGCAAAATCCATGCGGATCCGGCGGGCTGACGTGGACCAGCGCCACGTCGAGCGGGAGAATGCCGCGCCGGAAGAGGTCCGGGATTTCGGACAGGAAACAAGGCGTAAAATCAGCCCGCCCATCGTTGACGGCCTGGCGGACGTTGGCGCCGATGAACAGCGTGTTGACGCGAATGAAGCGCTCCATCCCCGGGGCGACGTAGTCCGCGTTGCCCAGGGTGAACAGATGCGCGATTTCAACCGGCGGGGTGAACGCCGGCGCGCGTCGGACCAGCGCGGCCAGCAGCGTCTGGGGCACCGAGCAATTGCCGGTCATGAAGACCCGCATGCCGGGCCGGATCGCCTCCACCGCCTGCTCGGCCGTGGTGACGCGGGTGCGGTAGAGTTGCAGCGTCGGAGTCACGGGGCCTACATGAGCAACTGGATCTGATCGTGGCCGTGCACCATCCCGAGTTGTTCATGCACGTCGACCAGCACCAGCTTGTGCCGATGGCAGCCGCTCTTCAGGCAGCCTTCGAGAAGGCCCCCGTTCGGCAGGTAAAGGGCAAACATCGGCGAGAAACAGAAATCGCACTTGTCGGGTTCGACACGCAAGGAAACTCCGCAGATCGGGCAGAACATCTCGACCACCACGCCCTCGGGGATGTCGACATCGAAGAGATTGTGGAAACTGCCGTAGACGGGGTCGAGGTGGATGTTCCCGCGGATGGCGCCATACTGGATGACCACTCTGACGGAGGGGCATCCGGCGATCGGCACCGCCGGATCCATCAGACTGTGGCCGCGGGGGCATTGCGCGTGCGTCACCTGCAGGGCTTTCGAGGGGACCTCGAGGATGATCTTTTCCTTTTCCATGATTACACCGGCACGGTGGAGCCGAACGCAATGCCGGCCTCCAGTGCATTGAGGTTGATCGCGAGCAGGTGTTGTTTGCCCGGGCCCAGCACCTCCTCGATCGCCGCGATGATCGAAGCCTTCTGGACCGGCTGGGAGAGGGCGAGGCAGGCGCCGAGCATCACGACGTTGGCCACGCGCGTGCTGCCCTGCTGCTGCGCGATCTCATTCACCGGAATCGGCAGAATCCGCAGGTCGCGCCGGGCGGGCGCCCGGGGGATGAGGGAGCTGTTCAGGAGCAGCCATCCGCCCGGCTGCACCGACGATTCAAAGTGATCGAGCGAGGGCAGATTCATGGCGATCACGCCGGTCGCCTCGGTCACGATCGGCGCCCCGATGATCGCCTCGGAAATGATGACGTGGCAGTGGGCGGTGCCGCCGCGCATCTCCGGCCCGTAGGACGGCAGCCAGGTCACCTGTTTGCCTTCCATCATGCCGGCGTGGGCGAGCAGCTTGCCGATCATCAGGATTCCCTGGCCCCCGAAACCGGCGATGATGATGCGTTCCTCGGCCATGGTCAGGTTCCTCCATCGAGGTCCTTGTACACCCCGAGCGGGTAGACCGGGAGCATCGTCTGCTCCACCCAGCGCAAGGCCTCCACCGGGGACAGGCCCCAATTGGTGGGGCAGGTGGACAGCACCTCGACCAGGCTGAAGCCCTTGTTTTCCACCTGCAGTTGCAGCGCTTTTTTGATCGCGCGCTTCGCGGCGCTCAGGCGTGGCACGGTGTGAACGGAAACCCGGGCCACATAGGCGGTGGCCTCGATGGTGGCCAACATCTCGCAAACGCGCAGCGGCGCGCCCTGGCCGATCCGGCTCCGGCCAAGCGGCGACGTGGTCGTCGGCTGCCCGACCAGCGTGGTGGGTGCCATCTGTCCGCCGGTCATGCCGTAGATGGCGTTGTTGACGAAAATGACCGTGAAGTTCTCGCCGCGCATCGCGGCGTGGACGATTTCCGCCATCCCGATCGAGGCCAGGTCGCCGTCGCCCTGATACGTGAACACGATGGCATCCGGGTGGACGCGTTTGATCCCGGTGGCCACGGCGGGGGCCCGTCCGTGAGCCGCTTCCTGGGCATCGCAGTTGAAATAGTCGTAGGCAAACACGGCGCAGCCCACCGGCGCCACCACGATGGCGCGGCCCAGCACATCGAGTTCGACGAGCGATTCCGCGACCAGCTTGTGAATGATCCCGTGCGTGCATCCCGGGCAATAATGCAGCGGGACGTCGGTCAAGCCGGCGGATTTCTGGTACACGATCTTCATGCGCCACCGCCTCCCAGCAGGGTTTGCACCTGCTTCACGATCTCCTCCGGGGTGGGAACGATCCCGCCGGTGCGACCATAAAACGAGATCGGCTTGCGGCCGGCCACCGCGATCTTCACGTCATCAAGCATCTGCCCCATGCTCATTTCCACGACGAGAAAGCCCTTCGGCCGCGCGATGACCTGCTCGAACGCGGCAAACGGAAACGGGTAGAGCGTGATCGGGCGCAGCAGGCCCGCGCGCAGCCCCAGGCGCCGGCATTTCTCGATGGCCGAACGCGCGATCCGCGACGTCGTCCCGTACGCCACGATCACCACGTCGGCATCGTCGCACTGGTGGAGTTCATAGCGAACCTCGGCCCGCTCCACGGCCGCGTACTTTGCAAAGAGCGCCCGGACATGCTGCTCCAACTGGTCGGGATACAAATAGAGCGAATTGATGATGCGCCGGCGCCCCCCGCTCGTCGCCGTGCCGGTGGTGGCCCAATCCTTCGGCGGCAGATCGGCCGCCGGGCGGTACGGCGAAAGCTCCACCGGTTCCATCAGCTGTCCGATCATCCCGTCCGCGAGGACCATCACCGGATTGCGATAACGGTCGGCGAGGTCGAACGCCAGTTGGGTGAGATCGGCCGCCTCCTGCAGGTTGGCGGGCGCCAGGACGGGCATGTGGTAGTCGCCGTGGCCGCCGCCTTTGGTGGCCTGGAAATAGTCGGCCTGCGAGGGTTGCACGCCGCCCAGGCCGGGCCCGGCCCGCATGATGTTGACCAGCACGCACGGCAGCTCCGCGCCGGCCAGGTACGAGATGCCCTCCTGCATCAGGCTGATGCCGGGACTGGAGGAGGAGGTCAGGACGCGCGCGCCGGCGCCGGCGGCGCCGTAGACCATGTTGATCGCGGCCACTTCCGATTCCGCCTGCACGTACACGCCGCCGATCTTCGGCAGCTCCCGGGACATGTATTCCGGAATCTCGTTCTGCGGGGTGATGGGATAGCCAAAGAAATAGCGGCAGCCCGCGTTGATCGCGGCGGCGGCGATCGCCTCATTTCCCTTCATCAGCGTTCTTGCCATGGCTGGTCCCTCAGCGCCGCACGGTGATGACCGAGTCGGGGCACATTTTCGCACAGCTTCCGCAGCCGCTGCATTCCGCCAGGTTGTAGACGATCGCGGGGAAGTATCCGCGGATATTCACCCGCGTGGTATCCAGCTTCAGGATTTTCGTCGGGCAGACGGTGACGCACAGCTCGCAACCTTTGCACAAATCCTCGGCGAAGATCACCTCGGGCGGAGGAGATTTTTCCCGGGCGGGACTGACAGGCGGGGTGAGGGTAGGCACGATGGCTGGCGTGGAGATGCCGGGCCGTCGAGAAATTGGAGCCTCGTACCTTGGGAAATTGGCGGCCGCGAGGGGGCGGAAAAAGGGCAACTGCGAACTACTGCAACCGACAGTGCTGAATCGTAGGCCCGCGCGTTTCCAAGGCGAGCCTAAAGCAGCTGGGGTGAAATGCCCGGGTTTATCGGCCGATGCGCCCGAAAGGTCCTGAAGAATCGGCAAATGGCTTGTGCCGCGGCGGGGCTTGAGTACGTCTCGTTGATGCCTACCCGGCAAGGATCCCTCCATCTGTTCCGCCTCGCAGGCGTCGACCTGTACCTGCACTGGTCCTGGTTCGTCGTTGCGATGATCGAGATCTCCTACCGGCGCGGCAGTTATGGGTCCGTCGTATTCAACGCCTGCGAGTACCTCGCGCTCTTCGTGATCGTGTTGATGCACGAAATGGGCCACGCCCTGGCGTGCCGCTCGGTGGGAGGCAAGGCGGACGAAATCGTGCTGTGGCCCCTGGGCGGGGTGGCTTATGTGGCTCCGCCGCAGCGGCCCGGCGCCACCCTTTGGAGCATCGTCGCGGGTCCGCTGGTGAACGTGGTGCTGGTTGGCGTCTTGTCCGGGGCGATCTTCGTGTGCCGGGCCGCGGGTTGGTCGGAGACTTTGCCCGACGGTTTCCAATTCCTGGTCAACATCTGGTGGGTG
>DASRKV010000119.1:0-8082 GCA_035648795.1 Opitutaceae bacterium | reverse complement strand
GCCGCTGCGAGCGCCGGCAAGTGGCAACAGCCGGGTCTGGATCGGGTGCTTTTTTTTCGTGCGCTCGACGCGCTTCGCCGGCAAACCGGAGCACGATGGCCGCCAAACCATTCATCTTCGTCTGTGGGTCCGATGATTTCCTGGTCAACCGGATCGGCAAAGAACGCTATGACGCGCTCGCGGCGGCGGTGACGGACGAGTTCTCGCGGGAAGTGCTGAATGGACTCGTTAACAATGTCGGCGAGGTCGAGACGGTGGTGAACCGCTTCCGGGAAGCCGTGCAGACGATTTCGCTGTTCGGCGGAAAGCGGGTGGTCTGGCTCAGGGACGTATCGTTTCTGGCCGACTCGGTGACGGGGCGGGCCGAGGGAACCCTGCGACTGGTCGAGGATCTGCACGCGCTCCTGGCGGCGGTGAATCCGGAGGAGGTGGCGGTCGTGATCACCGCCGCGCCGGTCGACCGCCGGCGTTCGTTTGTCCGATGGTGCGAGGCGGCGGCCGACTACACCTTTATCGGGGACGACGGCAAGGAGGGGGCCGTGATGCTGGAACAAGTGGCGCTGGCCGAGGTGGCGAGCCAAGGCGCGACGATCACGCCGGATGCGCTGGGGCTCCTGCTGGCAAAGACCGGCGCCAACACCCGGCTGCTCGTCGAGGAGGTGCACAAGCTCAGCACCTACGCGGGCGAGGGCGGGGCGATCGAAGAGAGCCACGTCGAAGAGCTGACGCCCAATTTTGCCGAGGGGGATTTCTTTGAAGCGGCCGACGCGTTCGGCGTTGGCGACCTACCGCGGACGTTGGCGGCGCTGCGCCGGCATTTCTTTGCCGGGGGAGACGCCCGGCCGGTGATCACCGCGCTGCAGAACCGCAACCGCCTTCTGATCCAGCTCCGTGTGCTGCTGGATTCAGGCGAAGTGCGGCTGGGACCGCGGGGTCTGGATAAAGCCGGTTTTGAACGCGCGGCGGCGGCTTACGCCCCCCATTTTGGCGGATCGACGGAAAAGAGCTCGTTCAATGTCTTTACGCAGAACCTCTGGTATCTGGGCAAGCTGGCGGGCACCGCGAAAATGCCCACCTTGCGCCGGCTGATCGACAATCAGCAGGAGTTCATCGCCGCATTCGAGGAACTCATCCGCCGGCCCACCGAACCGGAGGAAGTCTTGCGGGAAATGGCGGTGCGGTGCCTGACGTAGAGCGTCGCGCGCGGCCGATTTTCCTGGATTGGGTCACCGGCGGGCCGGGTCGGCGGGTCGGCGCGGCCCATTGACCCAATCGTGGTCACCGGGAACGGGAATTTTTTTGGAAACCGCTAAATCAGCGTCGCGCTGGCGGCCCGGCGATTTTTCAGTAGCTATCATCGGGCACTTTTGTTACGGCTCCCGCTCCGCTTTCTTCACCTTGAAATCACCGTCGTCCAGTCCGGCCGCCCCATCCGCCGAGCCCGCGCCCAAGACCCCCCCGGGTTCCGGTGAGCCCCCGGCCAGACAACCGCCCGAGCCGATTGTCAATGTGCTCGCGGAACGGTACGCCTCGGCAGCGATCAAGGACATCTGGTCAAACAAGGGGCGCATCCTGCTCGAGCGGGATTTCTGGATCGCGGTGATGAAGGCGCAAAAAGACCTCGGCGTGCCGATCCCGGGCGAGGCGATCAAGGATTACGAACGCGTCAAGGGCATCATCAACCTTGAGTCGATCCTGAAGCGGGAGCGGGTGACGCTGCACGATGTCAAGGCGCGGCTGGAGGAGTTTTCGGAACTGGCGGGGCGGCAGTTCATTCACCTCGGGCTGACCAGTCGCGACCTGACCGAAAACGTCGAACAGCTGCAGATCTTCCGCTCGCTCAAGATCGTTCATTTCAAGGCGGTGGCCGCGATCCTCGCACTCGCGCGGCAGGCCGAGGCGCATCGCGACCTAATGATTACCGGCCGCACCCATAACGTGCCCGCCCAACCGACCACGTTCGGCAAACGGCTGGCGATGTTCGGTCAGGAGTTGCTCATCGCCCTGGACCGGCTGGAGAACCTCATCGAACGCTACCCGGTGCGCGGTCTGAAGGGAGCGGTGGGCACACAACTCGACCAATTGACGCTGCTCGGCGGCCGCGCCGACCACGTGGCTGAACTCGAGGGTCGGATCCTGCGTCACCTTGGTTTCCGGGCTTCACTGGTCGTGGTCGGGCAGGTGTATCCGCGCAGTCTCGATTTTGACGTGGTGTCGGCGCTGCATCAACTGGGCGCGGCGGCGACCAGCTTCGCGCACACGCTGCGCCTGATGGCGGGACAAGGCCTGCTGACCGAGGGATTCAGGGAAGGCCAGGTCGGCTCGTCCGTGATGCCCCACAAGGTGAATGCCCGTAATTGCGAGCGGATTTGCGGCTTCCATGTCATCCTCGGCGGCCACGTCACCATGACGGCGGCGCTCAGCGGCGACCAGTGGAACGAAGGTGATGTCTCCTGCTCGGTCGTGCGCCGTGTGGCGTTGCCCGACGCGTTCTTCGCCATCGACGGATTATTCGAGACCTTCCTGACCGTGCTGGCAGAGATGGAGGTCTTTCCGGCCGCGATCGCCGCCGAAAATGAGCGCAACCTGCCGTTCCTCGCCACGACCACGATCCTGATGGAGGCGGTCAAACATGGCGCCGGCCGCGAAGTGGCGCATGCGGCGATCAAGGAGCACGCGCTGGCGGCAGCGCGGGCGTTGCGATCGGGCGCCACGAATGGCGAAACCGACCTGCTGGAGCGTCTCGCCGGCGACAAACGGATCGGACTCGGGAAGAAGCAGCTCCAGGCCATTCTGGCGGAGAACAACCGCTATGTCGGCGCGGCGCCACACCAGGTCGACGCGTTCCTCGGCGAAGCCCAATCGCTCGGAAAACGGATCAGGGGTGCGGCCGATTACCGGCCGGGCAAGCTGCTCTAGCACCTCGTAGGATTTTGCGTCTTCCAAGCTGGCAGAATCCAGTGGCCGTCGCCTTTGGCCATGAGGTCGGACAAGTCGTGATTTTTGCCGGAGCGAGATTGAACTCGGGCGCGAAAGTTTGCTGCGCGGTGTGGTGGGCACTGCTTGCGGCGAGCTCTGTCGAGCGGCGCCGGCAACGCCGTGAGGCGCTTTGGCGGCGACAGCGCGCCGCCTTCCCAGGTCTGCTGGTTGCGGTTTCAGCCGTTGGGCTCGATTTCCTGCAGTGCGGCACCGCGGAAGAATCTTAAGACCAGCATTTTGCGATAAGTCGTCGATTGTCTCAACGGAAGGCGACGGGGCGCACCTTTCTCGCAGGTAGAAAACCGGATTTTCGGACATTCGACGCGCGGACGGGATGTGGCGGATGAGCGCGGTGGCGAACGCACGCGGGAAATTTGATTTGCCACGCCTCGGAGCGGAGCCTTTCGTTGCTCCTCTTCACGTTGTTATTGAACCCTTTCATTCCTCCTCGCCATGGCTGAACTCGTAGGAAACTGTCTCGTCGCCCAATCCGGCGGTCCGACCGCGGTGATCAACGCCAGCGTGGCTGGTGTCGTCGCCGAGGCGCTCAACCACAATTGCATCGAAGAGGTCTACGGTGGCCTCAATGGTGTGCTGGGCATTATCAACGAGGAGTTCGTCGACCTTGCCGCCGAGTCGCAGCAGCAGATCCGGGCCCTCCGCCATACGCCGGGAGCCGCGCTGGGCACCTGCCGCTTCAAGCTGAAGAAGCAACAGGATTTCGACCGGGTGCTCGAAGTTTTCAAGGCCCACAACATCCGGTACTTTTTCTACTGCGGGGGCAATGACTCCCAGGACACCGCTGACAAGATTTCCAAGCTGGCGCAGGCCCAGAATTTCGAGCTGCGAGTAATCGGCATCCCGAAGACGATCGATAACGACCTGCCCGTCACCGATCATTGCCCGGGATACGGCAGCGTGGTCAAATACATCTGTGCGACCGTGCGGGAACTCGCCTGCGACAACGAGGCCATGGGCCAGAACGACCTGGTCTCGATTCTCGAGGTCATGGGCCGGAACGCCGGCTGGATTGCCGCCGGCTCCGCGCTCGCCAAACGGCGCGATCATCCGCACGACCCGCCCCATCTGATCTATCTTCCGGAGACGCCGTTCAGCGTGGAGAAATTCGTCGAAGACGTGCGCCGGGTGCTCAAGCGCGAAAAATACTGTCTCATCGTGGTGGGCGAAGGCCTCATCGACAAGGACGGCAATTATGTCGCGACGGACAGCGGCAGCACCGACTCGTTCGGCCACGCCCAGCTTGGCGGCGCGGGCGAGTACCTCAAAGGACTCGTCGAGCAGCAGGTGGGGGTGAAGGCGCGGACCGCGAAGCTCGGCATCGCCCAGCGCGCCGCGGCCCATTGCTCCTCCAAGACGGACGGCGACGAGGCCTTTCTGGCGGGTCAGGCCGCGGTCAAGGCCGCGATCGCGGGCGAGACGGACAAGATGGTCGTGCTGGTGCGCGGCGACACCGATCATTACACCTGCGAAACGGGACTCGCGCCGCTCAGCGAGATCGCGAACGGCGTCAAGAAGCTCCCGCCGGAGTGGATCAACGAAGACGGCGTGAGCATGAACTTCCAGTTCTTCCGCTACGCGCTCCCGCTTATCCAGGGCGAGGTGACGGTGCCGTACGACAACGGCCTGCCGGCTTTCGCGCGGCTCGAAAAGCACCGCATCGAAAAGACCCTGCCGCCGTACGAGGTCTGAGCCGCTTCTCGCACGCCGTTCGCGGACGGTCCGGTGCGGCGTTGTAGCGCGCGGTCGCCGAACCGCGCCGCTTCAACCGGGTGCCGAAAAACGGCGGCATGGCGGATGTCGCGCCCTTGCGGCGCTCGGCACGGCGATGCTGCCCTACGTTGCTGGATGGCGGGATCCGGCGATCCCGCCCGACATCCGACTGCATCGTCCCGGCCTCAGTCCCAGTCAAAGCACCGGCTTCGTCAGGTCGTAGAGCGCATAGCCGGCAAAGAGGTTCGGGCGAAACGTGCAAGGCGTGTGCCAGTCGCCGCGAAGCAGCGCGCGCCGGGAGACCGAGATTCCCTTGGCCGCGCAGAACCCTTCGAAGTCAACGATCGTGACCGGGTTGGCCGGACGGCTTTCGTACCACTCGGTCGTATAGACGGGATTGCGCGGCTTGCGGCCGCGGAAAAAGGCGTCGGCGCGGTTCTTCCAGTAGCCGTGATTGACGAATCCGACCGTGACGGCGCGGCCGACGCGCAGCGCGCCGAGGATGACGGCGGCCGGATCGATGAGTTCCTGCACGGTGCGCGAGCAGATGACGCGGTCGAAGAACCGGTCGGAAAACGCGCGCATGAATGCCTCCATGTCGCCCTGATAGGCCGTGACGCCGCGGTGCACGCAGCCGAGGATCTTCTGAAAATCGAGGTCCACCCCGAGGCCGCGGACCTGCTTTGTCTGTTGCAGGTAGTCGAGCAGCACGCCGCGGCCGCAGCCCAAGTCGAGCACGCGGCTGCCGGGTTCGACCCAGTCGCCGATGATCTGCATGTCCACCGTACGTTTCTCGACGAGCCTGCTCATGGCGATTTAGGCGAGCCGAGGAAGCTGCGCACGAGCGCATAGAGCTCTTCGGATTCGAGCAGGAACGAATCGTGGCCGAGGTTGGTGGCGAGCTCGGCATAGCTCGCCCGTTTGCCGGCGCGCAGCAGCGCGAGCACGATTTCCCGGTTCTGGCCCGGGGGAAACAGCCAGTCGCTCGTGAACGCCACGCTGAGGGTCTCCGCCTCCACTGCGGCAAAGGCCTGCTCGAGCGATCCGTGGGCGGTGGTCAGGTCGAAGTGGTCGAGGGCTCGCGTGATGTAGAGGTAGGAATTTGCGTCGAAACGATTGATGAAGCTTGCGCCCTGATGCCGCAGGTAGCTTTCCACCTCAAACTGCATGTCGAAAGTATAGGCGGCGGACGTCCCCGGGATCGGGTCGGCGGAGGCGAGGCCTTCGGCGCCGGATTTCCGCGACGGAGGGGTCGCGGCTCCGGCAGTTTTTCGCCGGCCGAACTTGAGGTCCAAACTCTCGTCGGAAAGGTAGGTGATGTGCGCCATCATGCGGGCGATCGCCAGGCCGACGTGCGGGCCGCCGCCCTGGGCATATTCGCCCTGATGCCACTCGGGGTCCTGCATGATGGCCTGCCGGCCCACTTCGTTGAAGGCGATGGCTTGCGCGCTCTCCCGCGCCGTCGTGGCCAGCGGGATCAGGCGTCGCACGAAAACCGGATATTCGATGCCCCATTGCAGCACCTGCATTCCGCCCATCGAGCCGCCGATGACCGCATAGAGCGAGGACAGGCCGAGATGGTCGCACAGCAGCTTTTGCGCGCGGACCATGTCGCGGACGGTGACGAAGGGAAACGTGAGGCCGAACGGCCGCCCGGTCACGGGGCTGATCGAGAGCGGGCCGCTGGAGCCCTGGCAACCGCCGAGGACATTGGCGCACAGGACGAAGAAGCGGTTCGTGTCGACCGCCTTGCCCGGGCCGATGAAATTGTTCCACCAACCAGGCTTGGCGTCGGTCAACGCGTGGATGCCGGCGCAATGGTGATCGCCGCTGAGGGCATGGCAGATGACAATGGTATTGTCCCGGGCGGCGTCGAGCCGGCCATAGGTTTCGTACCGCAAGGTGAAGCCCGGCAGCTCCTGGCCGCTCTCAAAGGCGAAGGGATGCGGATGGACGAAATCATGCGCCTCGACGAGGCCGACCTCGCCGGGTTCGGGGGGTGCAATGAGAACATCGTCCTCCGCATCGTTCATGACAGGAGGAGTGTTAACCACAGATGGTCGCGGAAGAACACAGATTTTTGTGTCACATCTACGAACCCGAGCGACGAGAGGCGTGGCAGGGCGCGGTCGCCGAACCGCGCCGATTCCGATCGAGGCGGGGTCCGGCGACCCCGCCCTACAGCCGACAATGCCGTGACGGCTGCATCCGACCACATTGTCGCGAATCGGACCGGCGCGACGCTGCGCGGCGAAAAAGGGAAAGAGCCAGCCGGGGCCGGTCGGGTCCGCCGACGGTCAGAGCGTCCCCTGGGCCTGTTCGCTGAGAGCGTCGTCCATTTCCTCGTTGGAGAAGACGTTTTGGACGTCGTCGAGCTCGTCGAGCGCTTCCTGCAGTTTCAACAGTGAGCGCGCGGCGTCGAGAGTGGTGACCGGATGGGTCTGCGTGGCCACGTAGGCGATTTCGGCGGAGTCGGGCTTGATGTTCTTCTTCTCCAGCGCGCGGACGACGGCGTCGAAGACCTTGATGGCACAGCGGATTTCGAATCCCTGATCAGTCGTGATGACGTCGTCGGCGCCGGCATCGAGGGCGATCTCCATCAGCGCGTCCTCGGTGGCCTTGTCCTTGCCGATGAGAAACTGGCCGAGGTGCTGAAATTTGTAGAGCACGGCGCCGGCGCCGGCGAGATTGCCGCCGAAGCGCGTGAAGACGCTGCGCACCTCCGACGCGGCCCGGTTCTTGTTGTCGGTCGTCACCTGCACGATCACGGCGGCGCCGCCGGGGGCATAGCCTTCATAGGTCACCTCGTCGTAGACCACACCGGGAAGCTCGCCCGTGCCCTTCTTGATGGCGCGGTCGACATTTTCGCCCGGCATGTTGGCTTCGCGCGCCTTCATCACGATGGTGCGCAGCCGGGGGTTCATGTCGGGGTTGCCGCCGCCCGCTTTCGCGGCGATGGTGATTTCTTTCGCGAGGCGGCTGAAGACCTTGCCCCTCTTGGCGTCGATGGCGCCCTTAAAGTGTTTGAGTTTTGCCCACTTGCTATGACCAGACATGGGAGGAGGGGGACGGAGGTGGAGTTGAAACCGGAGATCGGAAACCGGATACCGGGGATGAGGAAGACAGAAAATGCGGACCCGCGTGAAATCGTGAAACTGGAGGGCCGGGGGGCGGGCGACAGCTCTATTTTCTAAGCTTCTTTTTTGCCGGCGTCACGTTTTTCATGCCCGGTGTTCCGGCGGCCGGCGCCGGCTCGTCGTCTTTCATGCGGTTGATCACCAGTTGCTGGCCGATGGTGAACAGGCCGTTGATGGTGGAGTAGAGCGCGAGGGCGCAGGAGAAACTGTAGCAGAAGAGCGTGAAAATCACCGG
>DASRKV010000118.1:0-20597 GCA_035648795.1 Opitutaceae bacterium | reverse complement strand
GATAATAGTTGTCGCCGGCATAGACTCCCTCGAAAAACGAGTCAGGTTGTTGCACCGGGTAGAACTGATTTGGATGAAAATCGCGCAGGACAGCGGAATCCTTCCACCAGTTGAATTCGCCGGTGACGGTCAGGCGTTCGTCGATGATCTGTTGGTGGCTCCATTCGAAAAAGCCGCGGTCCTTCGGCACGCTCCGTCCCAGGATATCGGTGCCGCGGTCGCCATGGTCGCTGATGAAGCCCGAGCTGAAACTGCCGGTGATTTCCTGCCCGTCGGCCTCGTAGCGGTAGGATCCGGACGGTCCGGCCATCGGGCCGCGCGCCGTGTATTCGCCGATATCCGCCCCGACTTTGATCCCCGGCCAGACCGGGACGTGGACGCCGAGGTCGAGGTAGGCGCCGAGGTTCTGGCGATAGCCCGCGAGTACCGTGATCAATGGCAGCACCGCGTCATTGAACGGCTCGTCAAACTTCAGCACGGGAAACAGCCGGTGGTCACCCAGGCCGAGAAAGGCGTGGAGGCCGGTGATCTTTTCTCCGGGCAGGTAGACCAGTTGATCGGCCCACAAGGTCGGGGTGAAGCTGCCGGGCTCATTGTAGGTCACCACAGCGCCGCTCAGGGTCATCTCCTTCTTCGTGCCCTCAGCCTGCACCGCCGTGACATAAAACGGCGGTTCGCCCGCCCGCAGGTCGGCGAGCTTGAAGGCGCCGGTGGTGAGGTTGTAGGTCCCGCTTGCCGCCAGCAGGCGCCGGGAGCCGGACGTAATCGTGAAATGCCCGCTGGCCGAGACCTGTCCCGTGGTCTGGTTGACGCGGATCTGATCCGCGAGCAGCAACGCGGACCCGTACTCGACGCGCGCATGCCCCGTCAGCAGGGCCACACCGGTGTTGATGTCGAAGGAAGTATTGTCCGCGTACACGACCGGGGCCAGCGGGGTCACCTGGGCGGTGGCCCTGCCGCAGGCGAGCAGGACGAGGAGGATGGCAGGGGTTCCGCGGAACACGGCGCGAGGGATACGGTCACCGCCTGGGACACGCAAGCTTCGAGCAGGTTGCGCGCTGAGCCGTAACTATGCAATGAACCTCGCCCTCGCTCATAGATAAGAACGCCGTCAGGTGGTCGGTGTAGGAGCCTGCTTGCAGGCGATTTTCACCTCGGAATCCTCCTTCGCAAAGCCTACGAAGGACAGGTCGCGAGCACCTGTCCGCCGAAGCTTCCAGCGAAGGCGGAAGCTCGCTCCTACAATTTGCATCGATACGGGTTAGTGAGTCTGGCGGGACGAAAGTCCGCCGGACTCCGGACCGTGATGAATCTCCCGACGATCCGGGGGCGAGTCCGCCCTCCGGGGTGGCAAACCCGCGCCGGCAAACGCGTTGGAACTTTTTCTCGCGGCTGATGTATTAAAGCTGGCAAACCCCAAGCCGCATTCTTGACCCCCAGCTAGAACGTGCCATATCGCAACCTCGTGTCGCCAGAGGCCAAGAAACTCGGAACAATTCAAAGATACGCCCATCAGAGCGGAGTAGAACGCATTTCAATGAAAGCCCAAGACGTGGCGCTGGACCGGCTGCTGGTGGATCGCTTCAAGCAAGGGGATCAGTCTGCCTTCGAACAAATGGTCGGGCGCTACTGGAACCGGATCTATTCGATGGTCAACCAGCTCCTGCGCAACACGCAGGACGCGGAGGAGGTGACGCAGGATACGTTCATCCGCGCGCACCGCGGGCTCGTCAATTTCCGAGGTGATTCGGCATTTTCGACGTGGCTTTACCAGATTGCCACCAACCTCGCGCGCAACCGTTACTGGTATTGGTGGCGGCGGCGGCGGGACCAGACGATTTCCTTTGACCAGCCGGTCGGCCCGGAGGGCGAAACCACGCTCGCGGAGGTTTTTCCGGCGGAGTTGGAGACCCCGGAGGATGCCACCGTCACCCAGGAACTGGTCAACCGGATTGCCGAGTGCATGGAGAAGCTCAGCCCCAAGCACCGCGAAATCCTGATTCTGCGCAACGTCCAAAACCTGTCTTACGAGGAGATTGCCGAAATTCTTCGCATTAGCGTCGGCACGGTGAAAAGCCGGATCGCCCGGGCGCGAGAAAGCCTGCGGTCCAAAATGGGAGATGAATTCAAATGAAAGAATCCAAATTTATCGAGCTCCTCAACCTTTACATTGACCAGCAGATTTCGCCGGAAGACGTCGCGTCGCTGGAGGAAGAGATCCTGCAAAATCCGCGACGCCGGCAGATCTACGGCCAGTATTGCCGGATGCATCGCGCCTGCATAATGGCGCTTGATCGATACCACGCCCCGAACGAAACGGAACAATCGCCGGGCGGTCGGGTGGTGGCGTTCGAGGCGCCTCGTCGGACCCGGTGGGGGTATTATGCGGCCGGTCTGGCCGCCGCTGCGTGTGTGACCCTCGTCGCGGTGCAGGCGATCGTCCGGTCCGGCGGCGGGGCTTCGTCACACGCCGTGGCGGCCGTGCCACATGCGCCCGCGCTGGCAAAATCGGTCCCGGCGGCCGCCGTGATCCCGGTCCGCATGGACGTGCCCGGCGCGCGCGCCTTGCCCAGGCCGGAAGGGTATATCGCTCAACGGCTGCGCTTCACCGCGCCGGTGACCGGGACGCCGAGCGGCCTGTTTCTCGCAGGGTCGGATCCGAATAACACCCGGATCTCAGTGCCGATGCTGCCGGCGCCCACGCTTCGTGTGACGCCTCGCCCGAGCATCGAGGATTTCGTCTTTACGCACGATCCAGCGACTCCGGAAAACCCGAAGATCTTCCGATCCCGCCAACCGGGCGACGAGCAGGAGGAGAACGTAGCGATCGAGTTCCAGCGCCAGTAGCGCGCCCGGGCTTCGTCCTCGCGCGGCAGAAATCAGCCCAGGGCTTTCTTGATCAATTGCTCGGTCGTGGCGGCCGGTCCCAGCGAAATCCAGGATTGACGGATCACCTTGTCCGCGTCCGCCGCCTTGTAGCCGAGGGCCATCAGGGCCATCACCGCGTCCCGTTGGGCGTTCGCCACCTCGCCGCCGGGAGCGGCCGGGCCGGCCAGGGTCACGGAGGCGCCGGAAGCAGGGGCGTACAGGCCCTTGAGTTCAATCACCAACCGCTCGGCCGTCTTCTTGCCGATTCCCGGGCATTTGGCCAGGGTGGCCACGTCGCCGGCGGCAATCGCGCCCTGCAGCACCGGCAATGAGAGCCGGCTCATGACGCTGAGCGCCATCTTGGGCCCCACGCCGGTCACCTTTTCAATCAACAGGCGGAAAAAGTCGCGCTCCGCGGCCGTCGTGAAGCCGTAGAGCGTCTGGGAGTCCTCGCGATAAACCACGTGCGTGTGCAGCCGCACCGTGGCGCCCGGCGCCGGCAGCTTCTCCGCCGTGGTCGTCGGGATGCAGACCTCGTAACCGAGACCGTTGAGCTCCACCACTGCGCGAAGCGGCGAGGCCATGGCCAGCGTCCCCTGGAGGCTGGTGATCATCGGGCTCAGTCCCGCAGACCCAACACGTCCTGCATGTCGTAGACCCCCGCCGGCTGCGCAACCACCCAGTGGGCGGCGCGCAGGGCGCCCCGGGCGAAGATCGCGCGGTCCGACGCCTTGTGGGTGAACTCCAGCCGCTCGCCGAGCGCCGCGAAAATGACCGTGTGATCGCCGACCACGTCTCCGCCGCGCAGGGAATGGATGCCCACTTCACGCGGCGAGCGCTCGCCGGTGATGCCGTTGCGGCCGTGGCGCAGCGCCTCCGTGGTCAGCTTGCGCTCCTGCAGGATGATTTCGAGCAGCCGCGCCGCCGTGCCGCTCGGGGCGTCTTTCTTGAAGCGATGATGCATTTCCACCACCTCGGCGTCGTACTCGTCATCGAGCAGGTGCGCCGTCCGCTGCGTCAGGTAGAACAGCAGATTCACGCCGACCGAGAAATTGCCCGCCCAGACGCAGGGCACGCGGCCCGCGACCGCGAGCAAGCGCTGCTTTTCTTCCGGAGCATGACCGGTCGTTCCAATCACGATGGGTTTGCGGCTCTCCACCGCCAACCCCAGCAATCCGGCCGTGGCGGCGGGCGTGCTGAAATCGACGATCACATCGCAGCTCCCGGCGCTGGCCGGCAGCGGGTCGCCCACGTCGATGGCGGCGCCGATGCGGCATCCGGCCTCCGTCGCCGCGCGGGTCACGGCCTGGCCCATGCGGCCGCGCGCCCCGTTGAGGAAAAGGGTGAGGGACATGGCGCGGCCGGGCTACCGGGCAAGAGCCGCCAGCGTCTGTTGCAGCGTGGCGAGGCTGGCGGCGCTGAGTTCGCAAAGCGGCAGACGAACCTCGGGCGAGCCGATGCGGCCGGCCGCGGCCAACGCCGCCTTGATGGGCGCCGGATTCGTCTCGATGAACAGCGCTTTGAACAGCGGATAGAGCCGGCGGTGCAGCCTCGCGGCGGCCGGAAAATCGCCGGCGAGCGCCAGATGGGAGAGCCGGACCAGCTCGCGCGGCCGGAGATTGGAGGCGACACTGATGATCCCCTCGGCGCCCACGGCCATGAAGGGCAGGGTGAGCGAATCGTCGCCGCTGAGGACCACCAGATCGCGGCCCAACGCGAGCTTCAGCTGGTCAACGCGATCGACCGAGCCGCCGGATTCCTTGATGTAGCAGACGTGCGGGAATTTCGCCCGCAAACGTTGCACCAACGGCACGCCGATCTCGACGCCGCAACGGCTGGGAATTGAATAGAGGACGATCGGCCGGTCCGTCGCCTCGGCGATCCGGGCGAAATGGCGGAAGAGGCCCTCCTGGGTCGGGCGGTTGTAGTAGGGCGCCACGACCAGCATGGCGTCCGCCCCGGCCTCGTGCGCGGCGCGTGTCAGCGCGAGCGCCTCCGCCGTGGAGTTCGAACCCGTGCCGGCCACGACCGGCACGCGCTTGGCCGCCGTGTCGATCACGCAGCGCACCACCTCCATGTGTTCGGCATGGGACAGCGTGGCCGATTCCCCGGTGGATCCGGCCGGCACCAGCCCATCGATGCCGCATTTTATCTGAAAATTAACGAGGGCCCGAAGGTCGTCGTAGGCGACCTTTTCCCGCCGAAACGGCGTCACGAGCGCAGTGAGAGTGCCGGTGAAGGGGCGCAACTTCATGTCGGAATAGAATGATAGAATGTAGCCTTGCTGAACAAAGCAGACCCGCCTACAAAAAGCACATCCTTTTTTGGCCGGCCTTCAGTCTACCCCTTCATGGACCCTGTCGAACTCTTCAACGAAGTCTTGAAACTCGCCGTGGAAGCCGAGGCGAGTGACATCGTCATCAAATCAAACAAGCCGGCCTACTTCCGGATCAGCGGCCGGCTCAAGCCCGTGGACATGGACCCGATCGACGGCGAGACCGTCCGCGGGTTCGTCAATGCGACGGTGCCGCGGAATTTCCGCGCCGCGTGGGATACCGACGCGCAGGTCGACTATGCGTACGTGGCGGCGGAGGTCGGTCGCTTTCGGGTCAACGGCTTCCAGCAGCGCGGCTCGACGAGCGTCGTGTTTCGCTACGTCAAAAGCCGGCCGCCGACGTTCGATCAGCTGAACCTTGATTCGGAGATCCTGATCCGGCTCGCCAAGGCGAAAGATGGAATCTTGCTGGTGTGCGGCGCCACCGGCTCGGGCAAGAGTTCGACCATGGCGGCGATGTTGAACTGGATTAATCAGAATCTTGACCGCCACATCGTCACGATCGAAGACCCCATCGAGTTCACGTTCACCGATGACAAGTCGGTCTTCGAGCAGCGGGAGATCGGCATCGATGTGCCGGATTTTCCACTGGCGATCCGGGCGGTGCTGCGCCAGAACCCCGATATCATTCTGATCGGGGAGATGCGCGACAAGGAAACCTTTGAAACCGCCATCTCCGCCGCCGAGACGGGTCATCTGGTATTTTCGACGATGCATGCCGCGACCACCCAGCAGGCGCTGAGCCGGCTGTTCGAGTTTTTCCCGCCGGAACAGGTCGTCCATGCGCACCGCCAGGTGGCGGGTGCCATCCGGGCTTTCATCTGCCAGAAACTGATGCCCGCCCTTGAAGGCGGCGGGCGCTATGCCGCGCTCGAAATCCTGGTGGCCGACGCGACGGTCCGCAATCTCCTCGCGGAAGGCCACTTTGAGAGGATTCAACAATTGCTGGACGTGGGCGACGAGTCCGGTTCGCGATCCTTCAACCGCGATCTCTATCGCCTCATCAAGGCCGCCAAGATCAGCAAGGCCGAGGGGCTGCGTTTTTCGCCGAATCCGCAGGCGCTCGACATGAATCTCAAGGGTATTTTTGTCAAGTGAACCGATCGCGGCGGTCGCCGCCGGGTGCGCGGGCAAACGTTCTCCGGCGCTGCCGGCCCCGATTCGTCCACGTTCCGGCCCGCCGGCGGCGCAGCCCGCGGAGAATCGGCCGGTCCGTCGTCCGCCATCGCTCCGCCTGCTTCGCGGAGGGCGGCCACTCCGCCGCCGCGTGAACCGCCGGATGAAAAGAAATATTTCCCGCAGCAGGATCGTTTTTAAGGCTTGGATTTTGGCGGGCGGACCGGTTTAACGACCGCCCTTCCGCTATGTCACGTGCACTTCTTTTCGCCGGTCAGGGCGCCCAGAAAGTGGGCATGGGCAAGTCGCTGTGTGCCGGTTCGTCCGGTGCCCGCGCGCTTTATGACGAGGCGAACCGGGTGCTCGGGTGGGATCTGGCCCGAATCTGTTTCGAGGGCCCCGACGCCGAGCTCACGCCAACGCGGGTCTGCCAGCCGGCGCTCTTTGTCCACGGAATGGCCCTGCACACGATCCTCCGTGAGCAGGGCAAGCTGGACGGCGTGGCGTTCGCGCTGGGGCTCAGTCTCGGGGAGATCACGGCGCTGACCGCCGCCGGTGTCTTCGACTTTGCCACCGGTCTGCGCGTGGTCGCCGAGCGCGGCCGCCTGATGCAGCTGGCGTGCGAACAAAGCAACGGCACGATGGCCAGCATCATCGGTGAAGAGCGGGCCAAGATCGACGAACTCTGCCGCGAGTTCGGGGTGGAGATGGCCAATCTCAACTGTCCCGGCCAGATCGTCATCTCCGGCGACAAGACCCGGGTCAGCGCGGCGGTCGCCGCCGCCCGGGATCGTGGCATGAGAAAGGTCATCCCGCTCAACGTGGCGGGAGCGTATCATAGCCGCCTGATGGAGCCGGCCCGCGCGGCGTTCGCCGCTTTTCTCGCGGGAATCACTTTCGGTCGGCCCAACCTGACGGTCTTCACCAACACCACCGGAAAAACGGTCGCCGAACCCGACGAGATTCGCACGGCCCTGGTGAAACAGGTCGTTTCTCCGGTCTTGTGGGAGGATTGCCTGCGCGGCGCCGCGGCCGCGGGCGCGACGGAATTCTGGGAGCTGGGACCGGGCGCGGTCCTGGCCGGCCTCGCGCGGCGCACCAACCGGGACTGGCCGGTGCGGAGTTTCGCGGAGTGGGCCGATTTCGCCGCTTGAAAGCGGCAGGGGGCGGCCTCACATTGACCGTTTCCATCTGCACCCGGCGCCCGCCGGCCGGGCGCGCTTGATCACTCACGCATGGACGTCTCGCTCAAACGCAATTTCTGCATCATCGCCCACGTCGACCACGGCAAGACGACGCTGTCCGACCGGTTGCTGGAATTCACCCACACCGTCACGCAGCGGGAGATGAAGGACCAGTTGCTGGATTCGATGGATCTGGAGAAGGAGCGCGGCATCACGATCAAGATGCACCCGGTGACCATGAGTTATCCGGCGAAGGACGGGAAAACCTATCAGCTCAACCTGATGGATACACCGGGCCACGTGGACTTCTCCTACGAGGTCTCCCGTTCCCTGGCGGCCTGCGAAGGCGCGCTCTTGTTGGTGGACGCGGCCCAGGGCGTCGAGGCGCAGACCGTGGCCAACGCCCACCTGGCGTTCGGGCAGAAGCTCAAGGTCATCCCGGTGATCAACAAGATCGACCTGCCCAGCGCCAACCTCGAGCTTTGCACGCGGCAGTTGGAGGACATCCTCACCATTCCCGCCGAGGAGGTGATCCTGGCCAGTGGGAAGTCGGGCATCGGCATCAGCGACATCCTGGAGGCGATTGTGGCGCGGGTGCCTTCGCCGCGTTGGGCGGACCACCCTGGCACCCGCATTCTCGTGTTCGACTCGAAGTACGATTCTTACCGCGGCGTCATCGCCTATGTCCGCGTGTTCTCGGGCACGATCAAAGCCGGGGAAATGATGATGCTCATGAGCACGGGGCAGAAGGCCGAGGTGAAGGAGGTCGGCGCCTTTCACCCCAAGATGGAGCCCTGCGAGGAATTGGGGGCCGGCGATGTCGGCTATATCGTCAGCACCATCAAGGCCACGGGGGACATCAAGATCGGGGACACGATCACCCACGCCATCCGGCCCGCCACGGCAATGCTGCCGGGCTACAAGGAAGTCCATCCGATGGTTTATTGCGGCTTGTACCCGCTGGAAACGCAGGACTACGAGAAGCTCAAGTCCGCCGTCGCCCGTCTGCGCCTCAATGACTCGGCGTTTGTCTTCCAGCCGGAAACCTCGGTCGCGCTGGGCTTTGGTTTCCGGTGCGGGTTTCTCGGCCTCCTGCACATGGAGATCATCCAGGAACGGATCCGCCGCGAGCATGACGTGGACATCATTTCCACCTATCCGAGCGTCGTCTACAAGGTGAAGGTCCATGGGGGCGAGACCTTCGAGGTCGACAATCCGGTCAATCTGCCCGATCCCGCTTCGATCGAGGCGATCTATGAGCCGACCATCACGGCGTCCCTCCACATCCCCAATACGTCGCTGGGCGACATCCTGAATCTCGTCATGGAGAAACGGGGCACGTGCGATCAGACGACGACGCTCGACACCACCCGCGTCATGCTGCGGTGCATGCTGCCGCTCAACGAAATCCTGGTCGATTTCAACGACCGGCTGAAAAGCATCACCCGCGGCTATGGTTCGATGGACTACGAGTTGGGCGAGTATCGGGTCTCCGACCTCGTGCGGATGGATATCCTCGTGAACGGCGAGCCGGTGGACGCGTTTGCCGGCATCGTTCACCGGTCGAAGGCGGAAGGGCAGGGGCGCGCGCTCTGCGAAAGGCTCGCGGAAATCATCCCGCCCCAGATGTTCAAGATCGCCGTCCAGGCCGCCATCGGCGGCAAGATCATTGCCCGCGGCAACGTCCGCGAGATGCGCAAGGACGTCACCGCGAAATGCTATGGCGGCGACATCTCGCGGAAGCGGAAGCTGCTGGACAAGCAGAAGGAAGGCAAAAAGAAGATGAAGCAGATCGGCCGGGTCTCGATTCCGCCCGACGCCTTTATTCAGGTCCTCAAAAATAACCACTAGCCCCAAACCCACCGTGTTTGGATTTTTCTTCTCGAACGAACGCAAAATGCGGGAGAACGCCAGGAACTGGCTGCAGCTCGCGGACAAAATCATCCACTACCGGCGCGACCAGCTCACCGGGGCGCAAACGCAGGAGCTGCGGCAGAAGACCGCCGACCTGCAGCTCAAGCTCAAGCAGCGGGCCGACGCGGGCAAACTGAAGTTGGGGATCGAGTCACTCGAAGGCCTGCTGCGGCAGGTCGGCGGAACATTTTATCCCAAATCCGCGGTGGTGGAAAACGTCGAGTTCTTCCTGGTGGCCGCGATCATCGTCCTGGGCCTCCGCACGTATTTTATCCAGCCGTTCAAGATCCCGACGAACTCGATGTGGCCAAGTTATTACGGGATGACGCCCCAGGTGTTCCCGCAGCGCGCCGAGGAGCCCGGCCTCCTGGCCATGGGGGCCCGGTTGCTGGCGTTCGGCGCGCGGCCGCACCGCTTAGACGCACCGGCCGACGGCGAGGTCTTGATTCCCATCCTCGGGGCGGAACGACGCGGCCTGGTGCACAGTCAAATCGTCTCCGGTCATTCCTGGTTGATTTTCCCGACGAAGGTCCGGGAGTATACGCTTTTGGTGGGCGATGAGCCGGTCAAGGTCCGGGTGCCGATGGATTTCGACTTCGACTGGCTGATTTCCGACGCCTTTTTTTCGAAGGGCGAAAGCTACAGTCCCGAGGGCTTTTTTGCGGAGCTAAGCCGGAGGGCAAACGCGGGTGAATCTGAATTCCAGGTCGTCGACGGGGAGAACTTGCGTTGCATCCGCACGGGCCGCCACGTGCGGGCCGGCGAACGCGTGCTGTCGTTCGACGTGATGACCGGCGACCAGCTCTTCGTAGACCGGTTCAGCTATCATTTCGTGCGGCCGCCGATCGGGAGCGGTTTCGTCTTTCGCACGGGAAATATTCCGATGATCGCCGAGACATCCGGCGACCAGTATTACGTGAAGCGGCTGGTGGGTGAGCCGGGCGATACGCTGGAGATCAAGAATTACCGGCTCTACCGCAACGGCGGACCGATCACCGGTGCGGCGGCTTTCGAAAAGAATGCCCGGCGTCTGGGAGATTACGTCGGCTACCGCAATGTGAGCGGGTTGGCCGTGGGAAAGACCATGACCGTTCCTCCTCATTCGTTTCTCGCCTTGGGGGACAATTCGGCCAACAGCCTCGATGGTCGTTTCTGGGGCTTCGTCCCCGAAAAAGACGTCATCGGCCGGCCGCTGTTCATCTATTATCCGTTCACCTTGCGGTGGGGTCCGGCCCGGTAGGCGCGGGCCACGGCGTCCGACCCGCTCTCTTGGGCCGCAGAATTATTCGAACGAGCCCGGCGGCCGGCCACGGGCGTCGATGTATTCGGAGGGTCGTTGCGGAAATCGGACGACCGGTGGCTGCCCTCCGGACCGGTTCACCCGGCGTCGGTATTGGCGGCGGACTCCTGCTCCTGTTTCTTGGCCAGGATCGGACGGAGGTTGCTCAGATCCTTCAGCATGTTGAACCAGAACGGTGCGCCCAGACTGAGCAGCGCGGCACTGGCCAGAGTGCCCCAGAAGTGCAGCCAGTTCGGAGTCCAGTAGCTGTCGAGCGGAGGGTACGGGTCCGGCACCAGGCCGAACCGGAGCTTGTCATTCACCACCGAGTAGAACTGGGCGGCCGCCGTCCGCAACGCGGATTGCGGCACCAGCTCCTCGTAACGGCTCAACCATTGCTCGGGATTGTCGATCCTGGCCGCGTTTAGTTCCCGCTGCAGCCAATCCTTGGCTCCCGCGTCATCCTTGAATCCCGCCGGCGCCGGCAGGCCCTTCAGCTCGACGGGATGGGCGGCGATCAGACGCGCCATTGCGTCGAGATAGGCCGACGCGGGTGTGCTCGTCGAACTGGCGAGGATTTCATCCGCCTTTTTCGTGAGGGCATCGGCGCCGGCCAGCACCCGGCTGCGCAACTCGGAATCGGCGGACAACTGGGTGAACATCCGAAACGTGTCGAGATGCAGGCCGAACGCGAGCAACACGGAAAAGCCGATGGTCCACACCCGCGCGTGGAGGGCGAAGCGCTGCGAGACCCGGTCCATCACCGAGTCGAACCATTGGTCGATCTTCCCGGAGACCGACTCCGCCGTGGCGGACAGGCGCGAAATGATTTCTTCGGCGCCGGCGGTGTCGTTGGGCAGCGCGCTGCGAATCGCCGGGGCGAGCTGGAGCAGGCGGTCGGCCTCGGTCCGGTCGAGAACGTCGAGCGAGGCACGCAGGGCGGTGGCCCAGGGCTCGGGCGGCGGGCCGTCGGGCGGAACCTCGGCCTGCTGGGCGAGGGAGTGCAGGACGTCCACCAGTTCGTCCTGGCGGATGCCGGTCGCGAGCCGCCAGCGGTTGGCGACGGCCGATTCGACTCCGGAGACCGCCGAATCGGAAATCAGGGCGTGTTGCAGGACCTTTTCGCTGATGGTCCGGGCGTGCTCGGCCAGGTTTGGATCGGCGTGCTTTAGCAGCATCTCGAGGCCCCAGCGCAGATTCGCTCCGCGCAGGGAGAACAGCGCCGATGCCGCCTGGGTCAGTGTCGTCACGAGCAGGCTGACTCCGGTGATGATGGCGACGAATGAGATGATCGTGTCGAGGTGATCGAGAGTCATGCGGCAATATTTCCGGTTGAAGGAGGGAAAGCCTCTTGGGGGGATCTGGCCCGGGCGGCGGGCCCGTCAAGTGGCCAGGGCGTTGAACTTGCGGCGCAAGTCCAGTTTCACCGCCGAGACGGCGCTGGCGGCCGCGCCGGCGGAGAGGAGGGCGAGCGGTGCGTAGTGGTGTTCGACTCCGTGGGGAGGCAGGGCGGCGGGTGTCTGGTTGCCCTGGCTGTCGGTCTGCTGCGGCCACTCGATGTTGCCCGTGGCGACACGGGCGGGAATGAGCCAGTAGTCGCCGGGCCGATACTGCGTGGCCGGCGCGCCGGAGGCCGGCGGCTGGAATTGAATCTGGACCCCGTCTTCCAGGGTCAACCAGCTGTCCGGCAGGTTGCTGTTGCTTTCCGCGACCGCACCCATGCCGTCCCAGCGGCGCAAGATCGGGTGGGTGGTCGGCGGCTGGGCCACCGTAATGCCGGATGTTCCCTTGAGCGTGACCACCTGATTGGCGGTATCGATGTCCCGCACCTGCAGCAGCGAGTCGACGATGCCGGAGGGCGCGGAAGCGTCGTCAACCACCTCGACCCAATCGTTGATCTGGAGGCTGAGGCGGCTGTCGCGGCCAAGGTTGGCCAGCGTGACCGTGGTCTGGTTGGCACTGGTTGCCAGTTTGAGGATGGGAAAGACCACGGAGCCGTTCTCGCGCGACCACTTGAAGGTCGGCGAAGGTGTCGAATTCGGTGGCGCGGCGATGACACCGCCATGGTGGATCTCGACGCGGTACAGTTGGTTTTCGGTGCCGCGGTAGGATGACTGAGGCGCGATGACACAGGGATCCGTCGACATCGGCTGGAGCTGGACCTGCGCCATGAGCAGACCCCGGTTCAGGGGCTGCCAGCCCGCGATCCAGAATTGCCAGTCCGCATCCGATATCTTTGCGCCCGGCCATTTATTTGTAAAATGCGCCGGCAAGGTCGTCTCGATTTTCACCTGCCAGACGACTTTGGCGCGCGACGCGGTATCGGGTCCGCCGAGCGCCACTTCGCGGATCAGGTCTTGCTGGGCGCTCGTGAGGTGGCGCTCCCATACATCGAGATAGACGAGCGCGCCGCCATTGGCGGGCAGCGACGCGGGGTAGGGGACATCCGGCTGGGTCAGATAGGTCATGCCTGGGGCGCTCGAACCGCCGGTAGGGGCCGGCGCGTCGACTTCGCACAGGATTCCATCCACGTAGTAGTGGCCGGCGCCGATGAGGAGGTCATTTGGCCGGTCAGCGTTGGTCGTGATGGCAAAGCCGGCCGGATTGGGACCGCCGTGCTGGCCGATGACGTCGCGCCCCAGGCTCCGGAGATAATGGAGCAGGATCGCCGCTTGCTCGTTCCAGTCGGCGTCCAGTTGGACCCGGCCCTGTTGCATCAAGACCCGGCAAAAATGATTCGCCCGGTGAAAGGTGTCGCGGGTGAAGTCGCCTCGGTATTCGCCTTGCATGGTGGTCTCCTAGGTTGCGTTGATGATGCCGGCGTCCATGCCGGCGGGCGTGTATTCGTCCAGGCGGACGCGCAGATTGGCGGCACGCTGGGGTTGGTATAAATCGTGAAAAGCGCCCAGCTCAGACTCGTCGTCCGCGCCGGCCGAAATCTCCGCGGCGCACCGGTCGGCGAGCTGGCCGTACGTCGGCGTGCCGTAACGGATGCTGTTGAAGGCCGGCGCGACGCGCGACTGCTCGGTGGCGAGCGCCGCGTCCCGTTCCGCCGCGGTGAGCTCGCCGCGGGCAAAACGGTCGTCCACCGCCTTCAGCACGAGGTCGGGCTGGCAGTCGTAACGGCGGGGCGTGCGCGAATCGGGCGGAACATAACAAAAGCGGACGCAGCCCTTCTGCCGCCGCGCGACGCAGACCGTCGCCGCAAAGATACAGTTCTCGGCCAGGGCAATCTCATGGGCCAGGATCCGGCCAAACACCGTGCAACGGGCGATCGCGAGGCGCGCGTAAGCCACCGCCTCCTCCGCTCCGCCGAGCACCAAGAGATTGTTGTCCGTGGCGTCCCACAGACTGTCGCTGAGACACAACTCGACCGGATCGGTGGCGGCCTCGTTGGCGACGATCCGGATCGCTCCCAGAATGCTGTGTTCGATCTTGATCTTGGCGGTCGACTCGAACACCTCGATGCTCGGTTCGGACGGCCGGGTGGGGTCGCAATTGCAGTCCAGGCCCCAGCCGGGCACAAACGTGCAGTGCCGGATGGTGATGTCGCACAGGTCACCCGGCCGGGCGGCCGCGGTGTCGCGAGCGGTGTCCGGGCCGCTCACCTGCAGACCGCGCCCGGTCACCAGGAGGCCGTCGAGCGTGAGGCGGCTGCTCCGGCCGCCGCTCACGACCATGGCGTCCGGTTGGCTGGTCATGTAGTCCAGCAGGCGAATCGTCGGTCGCCGGCCGCTGGCGGCGCGGATCTGCAGGCTCTCGAAGGCGTCGAGCTGCAGCGCCAGCTTTTCCGTGTACGCGGCGCTGTCGGTGATCTCGATGACGGCAGAGATGGAAGCGCGGGCGGCGCCCGCCGCGTTGGCCGGCCCTTCGGCGGCGGCCGGCGCCGGCGGGACCGGGGGCGCCGATGCCTGCTTGTCGGCCGCCCATTGCTGCAGGGCGTCGTTGATCGTGGCAAAGTCCCCGTCGGAACCCACGAAATAGATTTTCGCGTCGGCGGGCTGGGAGAGCGGGCGGGCGTACTCACCGCCGCCGAGGTCGGCGCTGAACCCGTACTGGTAGCAGACCGTGACTCCCTGTTTGGGCAGTTGCCGCACGGGAAAAACGATGCGGCCCCGTTCGGGATCGATGACCACGCAGCCGTTCGGTGCGCGGTACTGCCAGTCCTCCAGGTCCGCGACCATGATGGCGGAGGCCGGAACGGGCAGGCCCGCGCCCTTGGCCGGCCAGTCGGGCGCCCAAAGGCACAGGCTGGCGTTGGCGCCGTAGTAGTCGTCCGGGCGCCCGGCGAAGCGACGGCGCCGGATGGGAACCGGCAGGTTCAGCTCCGCGGCGAGGCGCGCCGGCGGCGTTTCCGGCTGCGGCCGGGTGAACAGCGGCGTGTCGTTTCCGAGGACGCTGAACGTGTAGCAATGGGGGCCCGCTTCTTCGAGGCAGTAGGCCGGGGCCTGGCTCGGCGGCGGCGTGGCGCCCGCGGCGGTGGCGCCCTGCCAGCCGACCGAATAGCTTCTCAGGCGCCAGACGAACACGCCGACGCTCGGGATATTGTACCGGCCGATGGTCCGGTGCGCATCGATCCGCCGGACGTCGACCGTATGGGCGGTGCGGTCGAACGGACCGGCGATGTTCTCCAGCCGGCTGGTATCCCGCAGGTCGGCGGTTTCGCCGCGCGCGGCGCGCCAGCCCAGGAGCAGGCGGGTGCCGACGGTCAACGGTCCGTCCGGCGGGAGCGCGGGGTTGAGCCAGCGGAGCGCCGCTTCCGTGAGCCGGTGCCGGGCCGCGATGCCGGCGGGCGTTTCGCCGGCCCGCACACCGTGGTCACGCGGCGCGTGGAGCAACGGCGTATGCAGATTCTGGGTCCAGCTGAGAAGCTGAAAGAACTCCACCGGTCGCGCGGGCCAGCCGGCGGCATCGTTCGCCAGTTCCTCGAGCACCGCCAGGGTGCCTTTGCGCCGGCGGGCATGAATCGTATTGGCCACGTCGCGACGCGGGATGAGGATCCGCTCGCGCTGCCGGTCCCGGGCGGAGTCGACCCCCGTCGGTTCGCCCGCGTCGTTGAGCAACTGGTAGCCGATCAGGTCGCCGATGTACGGCACCGCCCACTCCTCGCACGTCTCGATGAACCAGTTTTCGTAAAGCTGGGCGATGTTCGACTCGACGACGTCCACCTGTTCGGTGACCACGCGCAGCAGCTCCTGCAAGGGGTAAGCCTGGTCGGCATCGCGCCGCCGGTAGACGGCGGGCAGCAGGGCGTAGAGGCGGTCGGGATTTTTCATCGCTTCACCTCGTTCAAGATCAGCGTGTCGGGAAGCGCGGGGCTCAAGTAGACCAATTCGGCGGACAGAATGCTGTCGGTGGGATAATGGGCCGGGTGGGGATTCGGGCGCGCCAGGGCGGCCGGCACGTCGTCGTGCAACGCGAGACTGTCGGTCAGGTTGGCGAGGTCGGCGGCGGTCGCGTCTTCCGCCACGGAATCGAGGATTTGCAGATCCACGAAGGCCACGCCGGCGACCGCCTGCATGACACTGATCACCTCGCTTTGGAACACGGGCTGGCCCAGGTTCCGGTTGTCGAAACTGAAGGCGTTGAGCAGGGTCGTCCGGAGGTCGGCGGCGACGGATTCCCAAAGATAGTCCGCGAGGATCTTCACCTGGGCGGAGATCACCAGGAGGCGGAGGCGGCGCACGGCCACCTGGAGCGGCTGGTAGGGGTCGCCGTTCACGTGCAGGGCCTGGACGAGATTCGTATAAAGATCCGACGAGGGATCGATCGGGATGTCTTCCGCACCGGCGACCGACACATGCACCACGTCGCGCTGTCCGTCGGAAAGGCGGGCGGAGCTGGCTTTGCCGATGCCGGCGAACGTGCGGGCGAAATCGGCGTAGTCCTGCACCGACACGAGGCGGTCGAGGGACATGACCGCGAGCGGGGCGTTGCGCCGCGCCTGGTCCCGGCTGTCGCGATCGGCGCCGCCGCTGGCACGGAGCGGGTTCGTCACGGCCGTGACGTTGAGCGGCCGCGTCTGGAGGAGGCTGATCTGGCCGGCGTCCACGTTGCCGGGCTGGCCGATGCCGTTGCGGTAGATGGCCGTCACGTTGCCGGCGCCGGTCGGCAGGCGTGCGCCCTGCCGGCCGTTGCCGAAGGTCACGCCCGTCGTATTGTCGTCCGCGGTCCGGGTGACGTAATTCCGGTCCTTCGGCCCGAGTCCGGCGAGCGTGTCGGTTTCCTGCCACGCGATGTTGTTCACATAGACCTCGAGCGTCGTGGCGACACCTGCGGGGTTGGAGGCGGGCACGAAGGTCAGGGGTTTTTGTTTCAGAGCGAATTTCTGGAACGGCTGGCTGCCGTCGCCATTGCCGAGCACCTCATTGCGCGTCTCGCCGCGCGTGGCCTTCACGACGTTGCCGTAGACGGTCACCGTGGCGAGGTCGTAGGTATAGGCGAGTTTGTTGGCCAGGGTCAGGACGGTGTGGATGGCCCCGGGCCGGGTGTTGTTCTTCGTCGAGAAGGTGGCTTGGGCGACGCCCAGGATCATGACCAGTTCACTGGCGTTCACGCCGGTGACGTTCGGGATGTCGGTGCGTTCGCCCGAGACGACGATCCACCGGCCGGACTCGAGGCCTTCGTAGACTCCGTCCAGTTCGATCGTGTCGCCTTCGAGGTCGACGTCGAGCGGCTCGTCCGCGAGAGGCATCATCTCGGTCTGGGCGTAGACGACAGTCCCCTGCAGGGCGCCCAGTGGGTTGGTGATGAAATCATAAGCGTAGCGGGGCTTCGAAAAGTCGGCCAACCAGGGAGGATCGAGGGTCAATTGCGTGACCTTGGTCGTGAATCCCGAATCGGCGGTGGTCATCGACGCCGCTGCGATGCTGACGACCTTGTGAAACGTCCGCGTGCGCCCGCCCGCCTGGTTGGACGACTCCACCGTAGATCGGGTGGTGTCCCCGAAATTCGGCCGGTCGATCATCACCCAGCTCCCGGCCACGATCTTGTCGTAAACGGCGTCCAAAGCGATGGCGGTGGGGATTGGTCTTTTTTCGCCATCGGGGACCAAGCCGGTCCAGTCCTTGGCGATGGTCGGCGGGTCCTCGAATGAGGTTGTGACGGTGGCATCGGTTGCTTTCGTCGAGGTGGGAACGCCCGGGTAGGTGCCGGGAAACAGCCCGGTCTTGATTCGGACCGCCCCGACCTCGGCTGCGGTTGCGGACACCGCGATGTTGGCCCATGCCCGGTAGAGAATGGGAGCCGCGGCGGGCAGAAACGCACCGAGCAAGCGCGGTCCCATGTCGGATTCAGCGGAGAAGGTTTGGTCGATCGAGCGTGCCAGACGCAGCGAATTGGGCGGCTGGAGGGACGGCGGCAGGGTGAGGGACGGAAGCAAGGCCGTCAGGTTGGCGAGGGGAGGATGCGGATCCTTCGTCACGATCACTGGCGCCGAGGACGCCGCCACGTCCCGCCGCGCCATGCCCGTGACGGTATCCAAGGCCTGGAGCTGCGGGACGAGGGCCGTGAGCGCGTCCAGGAGCTGGGCCAGCCACGGTTCCAGGCGGGTGAAATTCCGCCGGGACGCGAGATCATGCAACCCGGTCAACTGCCGGAAGGTCGATTGCACGATTCCGGCGGCGGCAGCACCGGACTTGTCGGTCGAAGATTGAAGGTTCTCGAGCAGGCCGGGCGGGGTATCCGGCGCAGGATTGCTCAAGTATGCCGCCGCCTCGGCCGCCAGGCTGCTGCCGGGGAAAAGTTTGATGGCGTCGTTGTCGTAGGGCGTCACGACGGCGCTGACGATCGAGCAGGCGTCACTCGCGGTGGCCGCCGCCACCGGCGGCGACTGCAGGATGACTTCGGTGCGGTTTTGCTTGGACTGGGTCTCGATCGATTGCACCAATCGCAGAGCCTGCTGGGCGGGGATCGTGATCTGGCCAAGGACCAACATCAGCAGGTCGCCCGGTTGCAGATTGGTCGAGGTGCCGCTGAAATAGACCGCATCGCGCGTGGTGGCATCCGTGCCGGGATCGCGGTTCAGGGTGAAAAGCTGCGGTTGGGTCAGGCGCGGCCGCAGGATGTTCCAGGTGGAACGGGCGTCGAGATCGTCGGCCGTCTCGAAGGACTGCGGCAATTGTCCCGGCCCGGGTACGCTTTGCGACCGGCTGCCGGCGGGGATGACGGTCTCCGTGGGGACCGGGGGCGTCTTGGAGCGGTCCTCGTCCAGGGTGTACGCGAGGTAAACGGTGGCGGCGACCCCGGGGCGCAGTTTATAGCCGATCAGGCGCGCCAGTTCGAGGATCGAGCGGCGCTCGGTGGCAGTGCGCAGGTAGCCCTCGTTCGCGATGCGCTCCTGGTAGAACGTGAGAACGTCGCTGACGAGCGCCCAGCTGTCGAGCAGCGCGATGGAGGGATCGGCCGGATCGCGGGTGGTGAGCGCGGCCAGCGCAGAAAAATCCCGCGAGGTCAGCCGCGCGATCATCGTTTCCAGGAAAGTGGCATGGGTGCCGACGCGGTACGCGAGCGCCGGAAGTCCCGGCCGGTTCGCCGTGGGTTGGGGCACCGTGATCGCGATGCCTTCGCAGCAGCCGCAGGTACATGCCATGTTCATCGTCCACCTCGCAGGTCAAGGGTGAGAGAGCCGTGTTCAGGAAAGCTCGGATCGTTGTCCAACCGGGCGATCTCCGTCGGAGCGAGGACGAGGACGCCGGTGCCGAGCTCATTGTTCGCCGGATCGTACAAGCGCTGGAAGGTCGTGACCTGCACGCTTTGCACACCCGGCACGGCCTGGGCGGCGGCGACGATCTTGCTCAAATAGACGCCTTCGCCGAAAGTCAGGTTGTCCGGGTGGAAGAAGCCGCGCTGCCCGCCGGCCAGGACGCGGTTGCTGAACACGTCGCGCAATGCGGCCTCGACATGACCGCGAAGATATTGCGGCTGGACGCAGACGCTCAGGGTGATTTGCAGCGGGACGTAGGTGGCGGCGTTGACGGCCAGATCGTAGCCGAGCCGGCGGAAACGACCCAAATGGGCCTGGACGTCCCGCAGCAGCGTGTCGTCCGGCGTTTCCGAGCCGAGGGGATCGACGGCCACCTGCGCCTCATACCAACTGCCGGTCCAGCGCAGGGCGGCGTTGGCTTGCTGCAGCTTCGGGTTGCGTTCGGCAATTGCGGCGTAATCCGCGGCGGTGATGGCGCGCTCGAGCACCTTCTTGAATGCGCCGGGCGCGAACAGTTTCACCTCGGCCACTGGCTCGGGGTCGGTGCCGCCCTGGGCCGGCAGCGGGTTGCGCAGGGAAAGCGTCAGATTCCCCACCGTGCTTGTGCGGAAAGCAATCTTCGTGATGCGATCGGCGCCGACATTGCCCGCCGCGCCGTTGCCGATGCGGTAGGAAGCAAGGAGGTCCATGCCCGCTTCCGGCTGACGACCGCAGACGCCGTCGCCAAAGCGGAGGTGGGCGAGACCGTTGTCATCCATCTCGACGACGAATTGGGAATCGGCCGGTCCGCTCTCCAGCAAATCGCGCTGCGGCAGCCAGGTCTCAATCAGGCCGGCCAGATCCGCGGCCAGGGCGGCAAGCAACGGCCCCGGGGGAGTGCCGGTGCCGTCCCATTGATTCAACGCGGTCTTGCTGTCCGCCGACAGCCGGCTGTAAAGAAGCTCGGCGGTCGGATCGGCGCGGAGCCGGAGCGCCCCGGCGAGGGCCGTGTCGTCCTGCAGATCGGCCGGCCGGAAAAGCGGCGCGGTCCCGTCCGGCGCCGAAGGGATGCTGCTGAGCACGATGGCCGGCGACGCCTTGCGCGGGTCCTGGGCCAGCATCTTCGACGCGGGATGGGCGGGCTGCAGGGAATTGCAGAATGTCAGCGGAGACTGTTGCAGCACCGGCCGGAAAATTCCCGGCACCGAAGCGATCTCG
>DASRKV010000117.1:0-3701 GCA_035648795.1 Opitutaceae bacterium | reverse complement strand
GTGCGGTATGTGCGGACGACGACGACAGAAAGAAGCATGGCAGCCTCTGTGACAGATTCTTTCGCATCGACATGGCATGCTTCGGCTTTGATCCCAACTTTTCCCAAGACCTCGATCGCGCCTTCCAGCAAGAATGGCTCGATGAATGCCGACCAAAATACGGTCTTCACACTTCCGGAGAAGCGAACCCCGCTATAGCTAATCTCGCGTCCGTCCGGCATGGCGAAATGAACAGGCTTACCCGCATGCAAGAACCGCCATGAACTGACCTTCATCTGTAGATCGCGATCAAGGTCTCCGATCAGCTTTCGGGTCCATGGCCAGATCGGGGTTCCCTGGTGTTGCGGGAGCCCGAAAACAGGCATCTGTGATTCCGTTTTCACCTAACAGTGTTATTGGGACAAATCCAGGGGTTAAGAGGATTCTGAGGAAACCCGTGTAAAGCCAAAAGCCGGCAAGGACAACGAAATTCCATAAAGTATGATAAACGCCGCTGGCCAAGTTTGTTGCTCTTGTTCCATGGTGCCAACGGTCTGGCGCTATTTTTGGCTTTAGCAGTGCCGCCGCGGAACAGCCAAAGCCAAACGGAGCCGAATCCGACGGGACGCCGATGTCTTCCGACCGGCGGGCGAACAGAATCTATTGAATCTTACGGAATGAAGTGACGTTGGTGGAGCGCGTTGTCCCTCCCTCGACAGGCTCGGGACCCTGAGCGAGGTCGAACGGGCAACGCGCCCAATGCGTCTTGGGGACAAGCCGCTCCACCTCGATCCGTCACTACATTATGTAAGCCTCAGTAATTCTTCCCCTTCATTCCCCTGAATCCAGTTGCTGCGGGTGGGGAGCGGCGTAGTAGTGCGGTCATGGCGGCCACCGCCCAATCCAGCACTTCCATCGGCACGCTGCCGCCGCCCGCCTCCCGGCCGCGCCGGCCGGAGATCCTGGCGCCGGCCGGCGACTGGGAGTGCGCGCAAGCGGCGGTCGAGAACGGCGCGGACGCCATATACTTCGGATTGGAGCGCTTCAACGCCCGCATGCGGGCCAGGAATTTCACGGCGGCCGACCTGCCGAAGCTCATGGCGTATCTTCACGGGCGCGGGGTGCGCGGGTACGTGACCTTTAACACGCTGGTGTTCGCGGACGAACTCGCCGAGGCCGCGGCCTATCTGCGCGCCATCATCGCCGCGGGCGTCGATGCCGCCATCGTGCAGGACGTCGGCATCTGCCGTCTCATCCGCGCGCTCTCGCCCGATTTTCCTATCCACTGTTCGACGCAAATGACGATCACCAGCGCCGCCGGCGTCGCGTTTGCCGAAGAGCTGGGGGCCAGCCTGGTCGTGCTCGCCCGGGAAAACTCGCTCAAGGAAATCGCGGCCATCAGGACGGCTCAAGACGCATTTGGCAAGGAGCCGGCCCCCGCACACTTCGAGCCGATTCAGGGCGGAGGACCTCCGACCACCGGCAATTGTCCCACTTCGCACGACCTTGGGCCCTCGTCCCTCGTAAATCGTCCCTCGTCCCTCGACTCTCGACCTTCGACTCCGATTCTCCTCGAAGTCTTCGTCCATGGCGCGCTCTGTGTGGCCTACTCCGGCCAGTGTCTGACCAGCGAAGCGCTCGGCGGCCGCTCCGCCAACCGCGGGGAGTGCGCGCAAGCCTGCCGCATGCCCTACGACCTGCTGGCCGACGGCCAGTTGGTCGACCTCGGCAATCGCCGCTACCTGCTCAGCCCGCAGGATCTCGCCGCCCTGGACGTTCTGCCGGATCTCATCCGCCTCGGCGTGGCCTCCTTCAAGATCGAGGGGCGGTTGAAGAGCCCGGAATACGTTGCGGCGATCACCCGGGTCTACCGGCAGGCGGTCGACCGGGTGATGGAGGAAATCGCAGCGGACGTCACAACGCACGCCGCGGCTGGCCCGGACTCCACCCCCGGGCAGCGAACGGCGGAATCCGCCGTCCTCGCCGCGCTGCATCGGGAGCATGATTACACGATGGAAATGGCGTTTTCGCGCGGCCTCTATTCCGGCTGGTTCCGCGGCACGAATAACCAGGAGCTGGTCCATGCGAATTTCGGCACGAAACGCGGCGTGTTTCTCGGCGAAGTCACCCAGGTGGATTCCGCTTCCGTCGTCGTCCGCCTCGTCGTGCCGCTTAAACCGGGGGACGGGATCGTCTTTGATGCCGGCCGCCCGGAGGACAAGGAAGAAGGCGGCCGGGTCTATCAGGTGGAACCGAACGGCGGCGGATCCGTCCTGCGCTTCGGGGGCGGCGATATCGATTTTCGGCGCGTCCATGCCGGTGACCGCCTCTGGAAGACCAGCGATCCGGCGCTAGAAAAGCGCATCCGGCAGACCTACGAAGGCGGACAGATCCGCTTCCGGCGACCGGTGCGCCTCGAGGCTCGCGGTCGTGCGGGAAGTCCCCTCACCGTCACGATGGACGATCAGGCCGGGCACGCCGTCACGGTCGAGTCGACGGCGCCGCTCGAGCCGGCCCGGACCCAGCCGCTCACGGCCGACCGCCTGCGGGAACAATTGGGCCGGCTGGGCGGCACGCCGTTCCAGCTCGGTCAATTCGTTTCGCTGGTCGAAGGCGGGGTCATGCTGCCCCTCAGCGAGCTGAATCGCCTGCGTCGCACCCTCGTCGCGGAGCTCGCTCAGCGGTGCGCGCAGCCCCTGCGCTGGTCGCTGGCGGCGCTGCCCGCAGAAGCGAACTTGGGCGCGATTGACTCCGCCGCCGGAACGGAAGCGCCGGCCACTGCGGGTGCGCCTGAGCTGATCGTGGTTATCCGCCGGCCCGACCAGCTCGAAGCCGCCTGGTCTGCCGGGGCGCGCACGATCTATTGCGAATTCGAAGACCCGAAGCGTTACCGCGATGCCGTCGCCTCGTTCCGCCGATTGCAGGCGGTTGCGGCCGCCGATCAAAAATCCAAAATCGAAAATGAAAAAGCCACCCTTTGGGTCGCGCCGCCGCGCATCTTCAAACCCGGCGAGGAGTGGGTGCTCAAACAGGTGCTTTCTTCCGGAGCCGACGGGTATCTGGCGCGCAACTACGACCATCTGGCGTTCTTCCGCGGCCGGCGGATGCGGGGCGATTACCCGCTCAATATCGCCAATCCGCCGGCCGCCGGCTATTTCCTGCAGCGGTACGGGCTGGAGCGCGTGACCGCTTCGTACGATCTCAACGTGGCCCAACTGGAGGCCCTGCTGCGCACCGCTCCTCCGGCCTGGTTCGAGATCACGATCCACCAGCACATGCCCATGTTTCATATGGAGCACTGTATCTTCTGCGCGTTTCTGACCACCGGCACGGACTACCACGATTGCGGCCGGCCCTGTGATCGCACGGATCTCCGCCTGCGCGACCGGGTCGGCGCCGAATTTCCGGTCAAGGCCGACGCCGGGTGCCGGAACACGGTGTTCAACAACCGCGCCCAGACCGGGGCGGAGTACGTTGCCCGGCTGCTGGCGCTGGGCGCCCGCGCGTTCCGCGTGGAATTCCTCAACGAAAGCCCGGAGGAACTGCAGCGCACCGTGCGGTCCTATCGGCAACTCCTGCGTGGCGAGATCACCGGCGCCGAGCTCTGGCGGGAATTCAAGCTGGTCAACCAGCTCGGCGTCACCCGGGGCCAGATGGAAGCCGCGCCGCCCGTGCTCCAGCGGAAACGCTAGCCCGGATGTTTCACGCTCTACTCGACAGCC
>DASRKV010000116.1:0-11075 GCA_035648795.1 Opitutaceae bacterium | reverse complement strand
CATCCACGACGGTGGCGCCGTCTCGTCGAGCGCCCGGCCACCCAGCAGCGCCAGCGGCACCGGATCGCCGCCTTCCCGCCCGAGCACCGGGACCGCCTGCAGCGCCCGCTCGCCGCGCAGCAGGGCCGCCACGGTGCCGGCCGCATCCCCCAACGGAGTCACGCAACCCCACGCCGCCAGCCGCACCGAATCATGGTTGGATGAATACACCGCGCTGGATGCCGCCGCGCCGCTTAAGTCGGCAACCGGGCCGGATCAGCGTGCTGGCGGATGAAAGCAGCCAGACTGGACACGCTTGCGAGCGCCTGGCGCGACTCCTCGCTGCTCCTGATCTTGATCCCGAATTCCTTCTCGAACTTCAGCACGAGTTCGACGGCATCGATCGAATCCAGCGACAGCCCCGACCCAATCAGCGGCACGTTGTCCTGAATATCTTCGGGCTTCACGTCTTCGAGGCGCAGCGTCTCCACGATCAACTGCTTGAGGTGGGCGGAAAGGGGGTCACTCATACAGAAAGCCCTGTCAGCAAGGCGACTCCCCGGGCCCCCGGCAAGCCCGGAAGTGGGGAAAAACGGCGGGCGGAGTCGATTCGTCCCAGGATCTGACGCCAGCCCTTCCAAATCACGGGAGGGCAAGCGCGCTCATCTGCCCGATGGCATCCTGAATATTCGCCCGGGCGGCGCCTTCGGTGGCAAGGCGGAGACGGGTGACGCCGGCAAAGGCCTCTCCAGTCTTCGCCGTAAAAGTGCTGATGATCGCCTTTTGCCAGACGATTTGATGATCGCCCTGCCGCGCAAGCTTCCAGTCGGCTTCAAGCGTCACCGTCATGGAGAAACCCATGATGGGTTGATCGAGGCGGACAATCTGCACCTCAAGATGATAATCAGATTGACCGGCGGGAGACACCTTCGCGAACAAACCAGACTGCGTGATCGATTGTCGCAGCGCGTCGGCAAAGTCGTTGTCCGAGATTTTCGATGCGCCCGCCGCCGAGGTCTCTGAACCTCCGGCGACCGTGATGCTGAGCGACTGCGGGTGTCTGTTCACCGTCCCCACCGGAGTGGCAACCATGGCCGTGGACTGGGTGGGGGTGGCGCAGCCTCCGAGGAAAAGCGGGGTCACGAGCAGAAGAGCCGCCGCGATCGTTGGAATTCTCGTTGGGATTTTCATGGGATGGATGATAAAGTCGCGGGACTACTTGTCCCCCATCGGAGTCGCAGCCTGGGGTGGTGATGCCTTTTGATAGATCTGGTTCAGAACCTCCTTGACCATCTCCGGCGGGCTTCGCCGGACGAGCGAAGTGTGCATCGCTTCGCCGCTGGCGAGGGCGATGTCGGTCTTTGGGTCCCGAAACTGGATGTCGAGCTGGAGCATGTACATGGCCATGTCCCACACCCATTTGTCTTGATAGGTCACCCAAGCCTCCGCCCCCGCAGGTGCATTGCCCGCTTCTCCCGTGGTCGCCTTGTAACCCCGGACGTTCAGATCATCACAAATCAGTTGGTTGATCTTGCGGCCGTCCTGCGGCAGGTGGACCACGTAGTAGTTCTTGATCGCACCCAGGTCGGCACCGGGGCTGACCGTCGCCTTTTGCGATGACATACAGCCGGACAATCCGGCCGTCAGGGCCGCGAGGATGAGCAACTGCTTCAGGTTCTTCATAGATTGGAGACACGGGAAAGGGATGAATCCCCGGGCTCAAAGCAGATCGAGGCACCGTGGGGAGCGGACTCTATATCGCAGCAATTACTACAAACCGTCTTGGTTCAGGACACAAGGAATATCCCCTCTTCGAACCTCCGTGCCTCTCATCATCGCGCATCATTCTCGGCTCCGCTGATCCCCGGCGCCCACCGGCGTCCGCAGCACGTGGCAGACGTTGCTGCCGCCGAAACCGCTGCTGTTGTTGAGGACGACCCGCGGCGCAATGGCGACGGCCGCCCGCGGCAGGTCGAGTCCTTCGCACGCCGGATCGGGCGCCACCAGGTGGGGATTCCCGGGCACGAAACCCTCCGTGAGCGTGAGCACGCAGAACGCCGCCTCCATCGCGCCCGCCAGGGAAAGCGGGTGACCGGTGAGCGCCTTGGTGCTGCTGATCCGCGGGCGGGCGCCCACGTCGGAGAAAACGGATCGCAGCGCGAGGGCTTCGGCGCGATCGCCGACCGGGGTGGAGGTGCCATGCGCATTCACGTAATCGACCTCGTCCGGCTTCACCCCCGACTGGGCGAGAGCCCGTTGCATGGCCAGACGGAGTCCGGCGCCTTCCGGATGCGACATGGCCATGCTGTGGCCATCGGCGGCCTGGCCCCAGCCCGCGACCTCCGCCTGGACCCGGACGCCTCGCTCCGCGGCGAGGCCGGCCTCCTCCAGGATCAGCGCCACGGCGCCACCGGCGCCCACGAAGCCGTCGCGGCCCTGATCAAACGGCCGCGACGCCAGCACGGGATCGCTGGCGCCCGACAACACGCGCATGGCCGCAAACGGCAGCAGCGTCTCGGCGTTGAGCTCCTCGGCGCCCACCACGATCACCCGCCGGAGGCGGCCGAGCTGGATTTCGTCGCAGGCGTAACCCAGTGCGTGACTGGCGGAAGCGCACGCGGACACGAAGCCGCACACCGCCCCGGTGATGCGAAAATGCGCCGCGAGATTGAAATTAAGGGTGCCCGCAATCGAGCTGACCACCCCCATCGGGTTGCCGCGCTCGCCCCGCGCCGCATGCATCTGCGCCAGGTTGTGGTGCAGCAGCATCGCCGAGCCGGCCGAGGCGCAGAACATGCCGGTGGCATCGTCGCCGGCGATGGCCTCCGCCGAAAGCCCGGCGTCGCGCAGGGCCTGCATCACCGCGCACACGGCGTAGACCCCGTGGGGCGCCAGCCCGCGCAATGTCTCGCGCGGGATCTCGTATTCCGCCGGCCACGTCCAGTCGCGCCAACTGGTCGACTCCACCGTGAAGTCCTTCACCGTCCCCGCCACTTTGACGGGCAGATCCGGGTTGCCCAGGAACTCCACCGGCGCCAGGCCATGGCGGCCGGCCCGCAGATGCGCCGTCACGGTGGAGCGATCATTCCCGATGGGCGTGACAAAACCGAGGCCGGTGATCGCCACCCGCCGGAGCGGAAAAGGGACAGCATTCACGCGGCCGCGGTTCGTTTCTGGGCCACCTTGCGGGTGACGAAACCGCGGAGCTCGCCGACGGTCCGCACCTGGATCAGTTCCTTGTTCTCAATCCGCACCTGCAGTAAATCCTCCAGAAAAAAAACCGTCTCGGCGACCGCCAGGGAATCGTACCCGAGGTCTTCGATCAGCCGCATCTCGTCGGTCAGCGCCGCTTCGCCAGGTCGCGGCATGTAATCACGGACCACCGCGAGGACCACCAGGTGCAACGCGGCGACGTCGCCGGTGGAGCAAAAACACCGATAGGCGTCTCGAACCTCCAAGGGAAACCGCTGCAACTGCGCGACTGAATCGGAACCTGGGTGGGGCAACATCTTCACCTGCGAGAGAAAACATCGCCGACCCGCTTCTCAAGCCTAGACTTTCTCGCCGGACCGCGGTGCGCTTCGCAAAATACCTCCTCCTTGCTCTTGAAGCCGTCGCGGTGAATGGATTGCCTCGCGAGCAGGGCCCGGCCGCAGGCGCGTCGGGTCGCTTCCTCTTGCCCCCGCCATGCGTGTCACGCTCGTCCATCCCGCCGGATTCAACTTCGTGCCCGGCCAGCCGGATTTCTCCGTGCTGGCCAACCGCATGGCGCCGATTGGGATCCTCTCGCTCGCCGCGTGGCTGGAGCAGCATGGCCATCCGACGGTTGTCCACGATTGCCTGGGGCCGTGCGCTCCGGCCGGCATCGACGCCAATGCGGCGATCATTCTCGGCACCAATCCGGAACTCGTCGGCTTTTCCGCCACCACCTCCGGTTTCATGGACGCGGTGGATCTCATCGTCCTCCTCAAGGCGCGGCGGCCACAGCTAAGAATCGTGGTGGGCAATGTCCACGCCTCCTCGCTCGGCGCGGCCCTGCTGGAGCACTTCCCGGAGATTGACTGCCTTTGCGTCGGCGAAGGGGAAGGCCCGCTCCTGGACCTGGCGGAGGGCCGACGCCCCGCCGACATCCCCAATCTCGTTTTCCGCGATGGCGACCGCGTGGTCTCGAACCCGCGCCGCCCCCGCCTTCCGGACCTGGACCGGCTGCCGTTCCCGGCCTACGAGAAACTCGCCGGTTTTCCCAAAGGCTATCACCTGCCGTTGTTTTCCTCCCGGAAGCGATCGGGCGCGACGATGATCACTTCGCGCGGTTGCCCCTACGCCTGTTCGTTCTGCGACCGCACGGTCTTTGAGCATCTCTACCGGTTCAACTCCGCCGCCTACATCTACGAGCAGATGCGCCACCTGCGGGACCATTTCGGCGTTCGCCATATCAATTTCTACGACGACCTTTTCACCGCCCGGAAAGACCGCGTCGAGGAATTGTGCGCCCGGCTGATCGACCGGCCGCTGGGCATGGAATTCAACTGCGCCATCCGCACGGGACAGACTTCCGACGAGATGCTCCGACTCCTGCGGCGCGCCGGCGCCCTCATGGTTTCCCTGGGGATTGAATCGGCCGACCCGGCCATGATCGAACGTCACAAGGCCGGGGTGACGCTCGCAGCAGTCCGTGAGACCGTCGGGAAAATCCATGCCGCCGGGTTGCGCGCGAAAGGCCTGTTCATCTTCGGCCTGCCCGGGGAAACCCCGCAAACGTTGAAGACGACCAGCGACTTCGTCCTCTCGCTCGACCTGGACGACATGAACATGACCAAGTTCAGCCCCATGTACGGCGCCCCCATCTGGAACGAATGCCGTCACGCCGACGCCGGCGAATTGCACGAGGACTGGCGGCTGATGAACTGCCTGAATTTCGTTTTCCGTCCCGCGGGTTTCGCCAGCCGCGGGGAAATGGAGGCGCTCTACAACTGGCACCTCCGCCGGTTCTATGACAGCCCGGGGTTCCGGCGCCGGTTCGCCCGGCGGATTTGGGAACACCGCTGGAGCCTGTGGCATATGGCCCGGAACTCAGCCCGAACGCTGCGGGCCGCCCGCTATTTCAGTTCCCCTCGCATCCGCTTGGCGGCGGCGCGCCGCAACTTCCCGCTCCATCCCCGGCAGCCGCAGAGTCTCGTCCCGCTCGCGCCGTCAAATGGAACGCCGTTCCGCCCCGTCGCCTGAAGCCTGTCGCCTTCCCGGCACCGACACCCCGCCATGAAGAAGATCCTGGTCGTGGAATACTCCCAAACCGGCCAGTTGACCGCCGTGCTGGACGCGCTGCTGGCGCCACTTCAGGGGCGCGATGATGGAATCCAGGTCCATCGCGAAGCGCTCCGCCCCATCCCCGCGTATCCGTATCCCTGGCCGTTCTGGCGGTTTCTCGACGCGTTCCCCGAGACGGTCGCCGGCGTTTCGCCGCCCCTGGCGCCGCTCGCCGTCGCCGCCGGCTCCGCGTTCGACCTGATCATCATCGGCTATCCGGTCTGGTTCCTCTCGCCGCCGCCGCCGATCACGGCCTTCCTCCGGAGCGAGGAAGGACGACGGCTGGTGCGCGGCAAACCGGTGGTCACCGTCACGGCGTGCCGCAACATGTGGTTGATGGCGCAGGAAAAGATGAAAGAGTTGTTGGCGGAGGCGGGGGCTCATCTTTGCGATCACGTGGCGCTCGTGGACCAGGGCAATGCGTTCGCGACCTTCATCACTACGCCCCGCTGGCTCCTGACCGGGCGCAAGGGCGGCTTCTGGGGCTTCCCTCCCGCGGGCGTCGCCGCCGCCGAGATCGCGGCGAGCCGGCGCTTTGGCCTGGCGCTGCGCGAGGCGCTGCAACGCGATGCAGAAATCCACCATGCACCGATGCTCCGCGGCTTGCGCGCCTGCGCGGTCGATCCGCGCCTGATTGCAAGTGAAAAGGTCGGCCGGCGGACCTTCCGCTTCTGGTCGCGCGTCCTGCGCCGGGCCGGCCGGCCGGGCGCACCGCTGCGCCGCGCGGTGCTCGCTCTTTATCTGGTGCTTTTGCTTTCGCTAATCATCACGGTTGTGCCGCTTTCAATATTCGTGAAGGCGGCCTTGCGGCCACTCTTGCAACGAAGGCTGAATGTCCTTCAAGCTTCGTTCGAACAGCCGTCCGGCTCCGATCCCTCCCGGATGGCATGTTTTCATGAGTAAAGACGTTTTTATCACCCGCACCGCCTCGTTTCTGCCGCTGGCGCCCGTCGGCAACGAAGAGATGGAGGGCCTTCTTGGCATGACCGGCTCCCGGCCTTCGCGGGCCCGGCGGATCACGCTGAAGAACAACGGCATCAAATCCCGCCACTATGTCATCGATCCCGCGACGGGCGCCGTCCGCTACACCAACGCGCAGTTGACCGCCGAAGCGGTGCGGCGGCTCGCCGGCGACGGATTTGCCCTCGACGACATGGCTTGCCTTTGCACGGGGACTTCGATCGCCGATCAGCTCCTGCCCAACCATGGCGTGATGGTGCACGGCGAACTGGGAGGGCACGCCTGCGAGGTGGTCGCCACGACCGGAGTCTGCATCGCGGGCGTCGCGGCGTTGAAGTACGCCTGGCTGGCCGTGCGCGCCGGCGAGCATCCCAATGCGGTGGCCACCGGCTCGGAAGTCGCCTCCCTCGTCTTCCGCTCCACCCGTTACGCGGCCGAGACCGATCAGCAGGTCAACGACCTCGGCGAGCGGCCGGAGCTGGCCTTCGAGAAGGACTTCCTGCGGTGGATGCTGTCCGACGCCGCCGGCGCGCTGCTGCTCCAGGATCAGCCCCATCCCGCCGGTCCGAGCCTGCGGATCGACTGGATGGACATTCTTTCTTACGCGCACGAAATGCCCGTCTGCATGTACGCCGGCGCAAAGAAAAACGCCGACGGCACGCTCACGAGCTGGATGCAGTTCAGCCATGAGAACCTCGGCCGCGAGTCCATCCTCGCCGTCCGGCAGGACGTAAAATTGCTGAACGCGAAGATCGCCGAATATTGCCTGGAGAAGCCGCTCGCCCGGATCGCGTCCCGGCGCCACCTCCGCCCGGCGGAAATCGACTGGTTCCTCCCCCACATGTCGTCCGAATATTTCCGCCAGCCGATCGCCCGCGGTCTGGAGAAGATCGGTCTGGCCGTTCCGCCGGAGCGGTGGTTCACCAATCTCGAGACGCGGGGCAACACGGGATCCGCCTCGATGTACGTCATGCTCGACGAACTGGTCCGCAGCGGCCGTTTGCGCCGCGGGGAACGTCTGCTGTGCTTCGTGCCCGAATCGGGCCGCTTCACCAGCGCCTTCCTTCATCTCACCGTGGTCTGATGCGCCCCGACGAGGTACCAGCCCGCAGCGCCCCGCTGTTCGAAGGCCAGCACAAGGCCGTGTATGTCGTCGACGAACGCGGCCGCTATTTCATCGCCCGGTCGGGCGGGACCGAGGCGGAGGTGTCCGTCACCGAGGACGCCGTCTCGTGGTTCGCCCGCCTGGCGGCCGCGGCCCGCGAACGCGCGCGGCGCGGCGAAACCAGTCCGCTCGAAGTCCACATGTACCGTCAGCGGATGGATCTTCCGACGCTGGCCCAAGCCACCGGATTCTGGCGCTGGCAGGTGCGCCGCCATTTGCGGCCGGCCGTGTTCGCCCGGTTGAGGGCGCGGTCGCTCGCGCGCTACGCCGAGGCCCTGGGCCTTTCGGCGGCGCAATTGCGGTCCCTGGACTAAGACGAACTCATGCAATCGGAGCGATTTTTAGTCGTAATTCCGCGAACTGTCCGGTGCGGCGTTGTAGGGCGGGGTCGCCGTACCCCGCCTTGCTCGATGATACGGCGGGATCCGGCGATCCCGCCCTACATCCGACGGCATCGTTCCGACTGAGCCTCCCGACCATGCCCGTCACCCTTGCCTTCCACCATCAGCAATCCGCCCACTGCGAGAGCGGGGTGATGTCGGCGCTGCTGCGTCACGAGGGCGTGCCGCTGTCCGAGGCCATGGTCTTCGGCCTGAGCGCCTCGCTTTCGTTCGCCTACATCCCGCTGATCAAGATCAACCAGCTCCCGCTGATCGCCTACCGGATGGTGCCGCGCTTCATCCTCAACGGCGTCAAACGCAAGTTGCGGCTGCCGCTGCGGTTCGAAACGTTTCGCTCGCCGCTCGAGGGCCGGCGGCGCCTCGATGAACTCCTGGACCAGGGGCGGCTGGTCGGCCTGCAGTCGTCCGTCTTTTTCCTGCCCTATTTTCCGGTCAACATGCGCTTTCATTTCAATGCGCATAACCTGATCGTCTACGGCCGCGAGGACGACGAATACCTGGTGAGCGATCCAGTGTTCGACGAACCCACCCGCTGCCGGGCGTCCGATCTCCAGCGGGCGCGCTTCGTGCGGGGGGCGCTGGCGCCCAAAGGCCTGCTCTACTATTTCGACGGCGCGCTGCCGCCGGTGAATCTCGTTCCGCTGCTGCCCGCGGCCATCCGGAAGAACTGCTTCCTGATGCTCCATGTGCCGCTGCCCTTCGTCGGCTGCTGCGGCATCCGGCTGCTGGCCCATCGCGTCCGCCGTCTGCCGGAAAAGAAAGATCCGGAGTTCACCCGCCGGTTCATCGGTCACATCGTGCGCATGCAGGAGGAGATCGGGACCGGGGGCGCCGGCTTCCGCTTCCTCTACGCCGCCTTTCTCCAGGAAGCCGCCGTGCTCCTGGGCCAGCCCGCCCTGCAGGAGCTGTCGCTGCAGCTCACGGCCATCGGCGACGAATGGCGCGAATTCGCCCTGCACGCCGCGCGCATGAACAAAGGCCGCGACGCCATCGATCTGCCGCTGCTCCACCGCCTGCTCACCGATCTGGCCAGGAAAGAACGCGCCCTGTTCGGCGCGCTCCGGCGGGCGGTGTGATCAGAAGCTCGCGCCGCTGAGATTCAGCGAGGCGCCTGCTCTGGCCTCCGTCGGCAGGGCGCGATCTTGGTCGTTGCCCTACCGTCGATACGGAACGATTCAGGGGAACGAGGTGGAACCCGCCGTCCCGGCGGGTGTTTCGATGGCGTCACTTCCAGCCCGCCGGGACGGCGGGCTCCACCGTTTGGTGTCCCGATTTTCCCCGGAGAAGCTTCCCTCCACCGAATCGCCCCGCCTGAAGCTGCGCCTCGCCGGATCACAGCTCCCGGAGCCGCCAGCCGGCCAGCGCGAGGCAAAGTGCCGCGAATCCCAGGAGCAACGCGAGCGAGCCGAGAATTCCGCCGAGATGCGCGCCGCGCACAAACACGTCGATGAATCCGTTCAATCCCCACGCCATCGGAGAAAGCAACGTCGCCTGCTGCATCGCCATCGGCATGACCAGTTTCGGCACCATCACCCCGCCCAACGCGCCGAAAATGATGTTCGCGACGCCGCCGACCGTGGTCGCCTGCTCGGTCGTCCGGGCGACCGCCGCAATGGCCAGAGCGAAACCGATGGCGGCTAGGCTGACCGCCGTCGCGACCGCCCACAACGCCAGCCAGTCGACGTCCAGCCACAGCGTGTCGCCGCCGAGCAGCGGTACCACGAAACGGCCGACCAGCAGCATCAGGGCCGTCTGCACCATGTTCACCAGATAAAAGGGCACGACTTTCCCGGCCAGCAGCGTGGCGGTCGGCACCTGGAGACTGTGCAGGCGCGGGAGCGTCCCCTGCTGCTTCTCCTGGATGAAGATCGTCGACAGCGGGATCACCACAAAGAACATGGCGAAGACGAGCCACGCCGGCACGCTCTGTTGCACGGCGGTGAGTTCGCCCTCCGTCTCGCGGTGAAACTTCATCGCGACGAGCGCGCTGCCCGCCATCTGCTCCAGGGTGGGCAGCGACCGGTGGTCCTCTTGCGCCAGCGCCCGGACCGGCTCCAGCAGTTTGGCGGCCCGCTGCATCGTGACCGCGCGCTGCACCTCCGCCCGAAAGGCTGCGAGCAACGCCGGCGGCATCCCCGGCTCCGCCAGCACGATCACGACGGCCCGGGGATTCTCCATCTCGGCCAGCGCCGCGGAATATCCCGGCTCGATCAACAGGCCGAGCTGGATGTCGCCGCGCGCCAGCGCCCGCTCCACGTCAGGTCGTCCGCGCACCACCACCGACGCCTCGGGCGGCGGCAGTTGCGCGACCAGGCCGGCAGATTCGGCCGAGCGATCGGCATCCCACACCTGCCAGCGCACATGCTCCGAGATCCGCGGCGAAAACGTGTCCCGCAGCGCCAGCGACATGATCAGGATGAAGACCGCCGGCATGACGAACAACACGAGCAACCCGTGAAGATCGCGGGCCATGGCGCGCAGCTCCTTCTGGATCACGGCAACGAGGGGTCGCATGGTCAGTCGCGCAGCGAACGGTGGGTGAGTTTCAGAAACACGTCCTCCAAGTTGTGACTGCCATACCGGAAGCTCGTCACGTCCACGCCCTGCTTCCGCAGTTCGGCCAGCACCGTTTCCACCGGACGCCCCGCGGGCACGGCGAAGTTCAACCAGCCATTGTCGCTCGCCGCCGGATCGAGTCCGCACCCGGCGATCAGCGCCGCCCGCACCGGTCCCGCCAGCAGGCCCGCCGGGCGCACCATGAGCCGCGGATTCGAATCCGCCAGGACTTCGTCGAGCGTGCCGCAGCACAAAAACCGGCCGTAGTCCATGATCGCCACTCGATCGCTCACCGTCTGCACCTCCTCCATGTAATGCGAAGTGTACACCACCGTTTTCCCCCGGGTCCGCAAGCCGCGGACGGTTTCGAGCAGGAAGGCCCGCGACTGGGGATCGACCCCGGCCGTCGGTTCGTCCAGCAGCAGCAACTGGGGATCGCCCACGAGGCCGATCGCGAGGTTCAGGCGGCGTTTCAATCCGCCGGAGCATTGCGCCGCCCGCTTGCGGGCCACCTGGCCCAATCCGGCCACGGTGATGGCGAGATCGACCCGCTCGCGACGAGTGGGTCCGCCGAGCCCCAGCACGCCGGCAAAGAACTCGAGATTCTCGCGGCACGTGAGCATCGGATAGAACGCATGGTCCTGCGGGACGAGGGCGAAGCCGCCGCGCGCCGCCACCTCGGGCGCGCGCTGGATTTCGCCGTGCTG
>DASRKV010000115.1:0-2231 GCA_035648795.1 Opitutaceae bacterium | reverse complement strand
TGTTGCGGGTCCGCGGGCCGATCATCCAGGGGCAGATCGTCGAGTCGGCGCTGCTCAACTTCCTGAACTTCCAGACCCTGATCGCGACCAAAGCCGCCCGCATCTGCCTCGCGGCGCAGGGCGAACCGGTGCTGGAGTTCGGGCTGCGCCGCGCGCAAGGAGTGGGCGGGGCGCTCTGCGCCAGCCGCTCGGCCTATATCGGAGGCTGCGACGCCACGTCGAACGTGCTCGCCGGGCAGATCTTCGGCATTCCGGTCCGCGGGACACACGCGCACAGTTGGGTCATGTCGTTCGATGACGAGCTGGAGTCGTTCCGGGCCTACGCCGGGGCCATGCCGAACAACAGCGTCTTCCTGGTGGACACCTATGACACGCTCGAAGGGGTCCGCCGGGCGGTGGAGGTCGGCCGCTGGCTCCGGGAGCACGGGCACGAAATGATTGGCGTCCGGCTGGATTCCGGGGACCTCGCGTACCTCAGCATCGAGGCGCGGAAGATCCTCGACGAAGCCGGTTTTCCCCAGGCGGTGATCGTCGCCAGCAACGATCTCGACGAGCACATCATCGCCAGCCTGAAGCAACAGGGCGCCAAGATCGGCCTCTGGGGCGTGGGCACCAAGCTGGTCACGGCGTTCGACCAACCGGCCCTGGGCGGCGTCTACAAGCTGGCGGCGGTGCGGAAACCTGGCGGGGAGTGGCAATACAAGGTGAAGCTGTCGGAGCAGAGCTCCAAGGTGTCCAATCCAGGAATCCTTCAAGTCCGCCGATTCGCCCACCGCGGAGAATTCGTCGGGGACATGATCTTTCACGAAGAGCTGCCGCCGGGGGGCGGTCGCATCATCGTGGACCCGACGAATGTCACGCGCCGCAAGGCGATCCCGGCCGATGCCACCGCGGAAGACCTCCTCGTGCCGATTTTTCGCGGGGGAGAGCAGGTCTATGTCGAACCCGCGCTGGTCGACATTCGCGCCCGGGCGCACACGCAACTCGCGCATCTTTACAGCGGCGCCAAACGCCTCCTCAACCCGCACGAGTATCCCGTCGGCCTTGAACCGGCGCTCTTCGACCTGAAGACCCAGTTGATCGTCAAGACCCGTTCGATGGCCGCCTGACCTGGCGCGCCCGGGCTTTCCTCGTTTTCCGCGCCCACCATCCAGACCCCGCAGCAGAGCAAGGCGATGCGTTTTACCTATCAATATCCCCATCCGGCCGTGACCGTCGACGGCGTGGTTTTTGGCTTTGGCGACGCGGACCTGAAGCTTCTGCTGATCCAGCGGGATGGCGCCCCATTCAAAGGGAGGTGGGCGTTGCCCGGCGGTTTTGTGGGCAGCAACGAAGGATTGGAGGAAGCTGTCCGGCGCGAACTCCGTGAAGAAACCGAAATCTCGCGGCTCTATCTCGAACAGCTTTACACCTTCGGCGAGCCGGGGCGCGACCCGCGCGAACGGGTCATCAGTGTGGCGTACTACGCGCTCGTGAAGCTCGCCGACCATAAACTCCGCGCGGCGAGCGATGCGCGAAAGGCCGCCTGGTTCCCGGTGGCGGATTTGCCGCGGCTCGCCTTCGACCACGAACAGATTCTCGCGGTGGCGTTAAGGCGTCTGCAGGCCAAGATCCGTTATGAACCGATCGGCTTCGAACTGTTGCCAGAGAGGTTTCCACTCTCCGAGCTGCAGCGGCTCTACGAAAGCATTCTCGAACAACCATTGGACAAGCGGAACTTCCGCAAAAAGATTCTTGGCCTGGGCTTCGTTGCCGGCACGGAGGAAATCCAACAGGACGTGGCCCATCGTGCCGCCCGCCTCTACCGCTTCGACAAGCCGGCTTATCGGCGGCTGAAGAAGGCGGGGTTCAACTTTGAGCTCTAGCGATCATGAAAGCGCTCATCTTGGTCGATCTGCAAAACGATTTCCTGCCCGGCGGCGCGCTGCCGGTGCCAGACGGCGACCAGGTGATTCCCGTGGCGAATCGGGTGCAGAAGGTCTTTCCGCTGGTTGTGGCGACGCAGGACTGGCACCCCGCCAACCACGGGAGTTTCGCGGCGTCCCATCCTGGCCGGAAGCCCGGCGAAGTGGTCCAATTGGCCGGACTTCCGCAGATCCTGTGGCCGGTCCATTGCGTTCAGGGAACCCGGGGCGCCGCCTTTGCGCCTGGCCTCGAGACGGAGCGCTTCGCGAAAGTGTTTTCCAAGGGCGCCAGCCCGGAAATCGACAGTTACAGCGGTTTTTTCGACA
>DASRKV010000114.1:0-7157 GCA_035648795.1 Opitutaceae bacterium | reverse complement strand
GTCTCCAAAATCCCGGAACAGCAACGCCGTGCACATCATGTTCGCCAACTGATGGGCCGCGCGGTTGGCTCGTTCCATGTCATCCGACCGCTCGCGCGGCGTGCCCAGGCGCCGCTCAATCTCGGTGATCTCGCGTTCGATCAGCGGCGCATGGGAAAACTGCCGGCTGACCGCTTCCATCAACGCCCGCCGTTGCGGAGTGATCGGCTGCACGCACTGCTGCGCGTAAATGGATAGCGCGCGATGGAGTTTGTAGTAGCTGCGTTGACTGTCGCGTTCCGAAGGCATGCGGATCAGATTATGGGGGGAGAATTCGCCACGAATCGGGTATCGTCGCGGCCGGAATGGGGGATATGCCCCACCGGCAACGACGGGCGTCTTGATTGCGTCTTCTCGCCCGCACTGCAATAATCGTTCGACCGCCGCGTCGCTTATTACGGCTTTTTCACAGGTGCCGGCCCGCCGGAAGACCGATGGCCGCGAACCGATCGCGCCGGACATTTCAGCCGGGTCATCCGCGCCCGCCCCTCCCCCGGATGCGCCGCAGTCGCCGGCAGGAACAGCGCAAAGAACCCGCCGCCGCAGACGTCGCAACCGGAGGCAAGGGCGCAGGCCGGTCCGCGTTAAGTTGCATTGCCGCGGCTTTCTCGTTCAATGCCCATCGCTCATGAAACACTACGATTTCGCCGAAAAACTACGGATTCTGTGGGACAAGGCGTGTGCGCACTATGCCAAGGGCCAGCGCGATGCCGGCACTTACTTCACCGTCAAAGAGCTGGCTTTCCTCGCCGCCAACGGCCTCACCGCCCAGCATCTCTACGATTATGCGGAGGACTTCACCGCGGACGGCGAGCCCACCTGGAACACCGCGCTGGCGATTGAACTCGTCCGGCGTGACTATTTCCTCAATGCCCAGGCCGGCAAGGCCTCCCGGGTCGGGCTGGACGAGGCGACGCTGCCGGCCAAGACCGCAGCGGTGCTGGGAATCGAGTGGCTGCCCCGCATCATCCCGAAGGCCAGGGCCAAGCTCCGCGGCGAGCTGCCCGCTTCACTCATGTACTGCTGCGGTGGTGACAGGAAATTCTTTAAGACCAATGACATCCATCCCGCCGAGTTTCTGAGCCTGGTCTGGCGCCACGAACACGCCGATGCGGCCATCGTCGATTGGGTCGTGCGACGGAGCAAAGCCGCCCAATAACTCGCCCGCAATGGCCCTGACTGGCTGCGCCGGTGTTCCCGGGAAGGCCGGTCGCCAGTTGTCTGGCCGGAACGATTCCGTGGGGAAAGGTGGAACCCGCCGGCCCTGACGGGTTGTTCGACGACCGAAGTCCCAGCCCGCCAAGAGTCGGTGGGCTCCGCTTTTTGGCGCCCCGGTATTTCTGGGAGAAGCCTGCCTCGAAGCTCCGGCGGGCCGGGGTAAATTGGAAACTCGACGACCGTCCGAATATTTTCGCCGGCCGTTTGACTGACGGGCGGAGGCGAGCAACTTTGCTGTTTACCAGTGCACCAGTTCTTTGGGTCCGTACCAAACGTTCACGGCGAAGGCCGCACGACGCTCGAGCCAGATCGCCTCGATCGCGTGCGGGTGGGATCTTCGCCGTGACGGACAAGCATCAACCCGCTTCGGCCTCATGTCTTCATATACGCTCAAAATCAACGGTCGCTCCCACACCGTGGAGGCTCCGCCCAACCTGCCTTTGCTCTGGGTATTGCGGGATCAGCTCGATCTCAAAGGCACCAAATACGGCTGTGGGATCGGTCATTGTGGCGCCTGCACCGTCCACGTCAACGGCGTGCCCACGCGTTCCTGCATGACACCCGTTTCGACCATCGCGCGGATGAACATCACGACCATCGAGGGCCTCTCGGGCGATGGTTCGCACCCGTTGCAGCGCGCCTGGTGCGAACATGACGTTCCGCAATGCGGCTACTGTCAGGCCGGGCAGATCATGACCGCCGCGGCGTTGCTCGCCGGCAACCCCAAACCAACCGATGCGGATATCGACGACGCGATGGCGGGCAATCTCTGCCGTTGTGGCACCTACCTGCGGATCCGCGAAGCCATCCACTATGCGGCGACCCTCGCCGTGCCGGCCAAGGAGGCGTCATGAGCAATCTCATTTCTGCGATGGACCGGCGATCATTCTTGCGCGTCTCCGGACTGGCCGGGACCGGTGTGCTGTTGGGGCTTTACTTGAAGGACGGCGCGAAGCTGTTGGCGGCCGACGGGGAAAAGGTTCCCGGCGGCTTCTCGCCCAATGCCTATATCCGCATCGGCGCGAACGGAGCGGTCACGATTATTGCCAAGAATCCCGAGGTCGGCCAGGGCGTGAAAACATCGTTCCCCATGATCGTAGCCGAGGAACTCGACGTCGACTGGAAATCGGTGACCGTGGAGCAGGCGGATCTCGATCGCCGCTTCACCCGCCAGGTCGCGGGCGGCAGCATGTCGACTCCTATCGATTGGGATGGTCTGCGACGCGCTGGCGCCGCGGGCCGGCAGATGCTCATCACCGCCGCCGCCCGGACGTGGAACGTGCCCGAATCGGAATGCTCGACGATGTCCGGCGTCGTGTACCACCGTCCGACCGGCCGGAAAATCGCCTACGCCAAGCTGGTGGCGACGGCTGCGACCCTGCCCGCCCCCGATTTGGCCTCGGTCAAATTGAAGGACCCGAAGGATTTCAAGATCATCGGGCAGTCGATCTCCGGAGTCGATAATCCCGCGATTGTCACGGGCCAGCCGCTCTTTGGAATCGATGTCACCGTGCCGGGGATGCTCTACGCCATGTTCGAGAAATGTCCCGTGTTTGGCGGCAAGGTGGTCAACGCCAATCTCGATCGCGTCAAAGGCATGCCCGGCGTGCGCCAGGCCTTCGTGGTCGAGGGCGGGGACCACCTCAATGGCCTGCTCAGCGGCGTCGCCATCGTCGCCGACACGTGGTGGGCGGCGCGGGCGGCCCGCCGGCAGCTCCACGTGACGTGGGACGAAGGTCCGGCGGCCGGACATAGCAGCGAGGAATTCGCGCGTCGCGCCGGTGAGTTCTCCAAGCAGCCAGGGGAGATGACGCTGCGCAATGACGGCGATGTCGCCACGGCGCTGCAGGGTGCGGCCAAAACCATCGAAGCGGCGTATTTCTATCCGTTCATCGCCCACATCAATCTGGAGCCGCAGAACTGCACCGCCCACTTCCACGAAGGGAAGATGGAGATCTGGGCGCCGACGCAGAATCCCCAGTCGGGCCTGCGCCTGGTGGCCCAGACGCTGAATCTTCCCGAGGCCGATATCACGGTTCACATGACGCGCATCGGCGGCGGTTTTGGGCGCCGCCTGGACAGCGACTTCATGGTGGAAGCCGCTGCGATTGCCAAGACGGCGGGCGTGCCGGTAAAGCTTCTCTGGACGCGCGAAGACGACCTGCAGCACGACTTCTACCGGCCCGCGGGATTCCATTTCTTCAAGGGCGGAGTCGATGCGGGCGGCAAACTTGTCGCCTGGCAGGATCACTTCGTCACCTTCGGCAAAGATGGCAAACCGGCCAGCAGTGCCGGCCTGTCGGAAAGCGAGTTTCCCGCGCGATTCGTTCCGAATTTCAAGCTGGAGACTTCGTTCCTGCCGCCCGTGGTGCCGACCGGCCCGCTGCGCGCACCCGGAAGCAACGCGATCGCATGGGTCATGCAATCGTTCATCGACGAACTGGCGCATGCGGCGGGCAAGGACCCGGTGCAATTCCGCCTCGATCTCCTGGGCGAACCGCGCATGGTCGGCAATCCCCATGACCGCTCGGGCTACGATGCCGGGCGGATGCGGGGCGTCCTCCAACTCGTCGCGGACAAATCAAACTGGGGACGAACGGTGCCGAAAGGCCACGGGCTCGGCGTGGCGTTTCATTACAGCCATCTCGGCTATTTTGCCGAGGTCGCCGAGGTGAGTGTCGATGACAGCGGAACGCTCAAAGTGCCCAAGGTCTGGGTGGCCGCGGACGTCGGCAGCACCATCGTCAACCCCAGCGGCGCGCTGAACCAGGTGGAGGGTTCGGTCATCGATGGGCTGAGCGCGGCCTGGCTCCAGGAGATCACCATCGACCGGGGGCGCGCCCAGCAGGCCAATTTCGACAGTTATCCGTTGCTCCGATTCACCGAAGCACCGCAGGTCGAAGTCCATTTCTTGAAAACCGACCATCCGCCGACGGGGCTTGGCGAGCCCGCACTGCCGCCGGCGATTCCGGCCATCTGCAACGCCATTTTCGCCGCCACCGGCAAACGCATTCGCACCCTGCCCATCACGAAGACGGATCTGCGCCCGGCGTAGCCCCCGGGTCGCTCGCCGCCGTGGGAAATCCCCCGCCGAACTGGCGGCGCAATTCCTCAGGCAGCAGCGAGAGAACTTCGGGGTGGTCTTCCGCAAGGCGGATCAGGTCGGCTTCGTCCTTCTTCCGTTTCGAAAGGCGGCGCCCCGGGTCACTCCACGCGAGGATCTTGCTGGCGACAAGGTCACGCAACGATGCGACCATCGCGTCGCACCCGAGCACCTTGGCGGGCACGGCCGCCGACAGGAAGGCCTGGTAGCGCGGGTCCTTGGTGAACTGGATGCGCAAGTCGCTGCCGGTTTGCTGGGCCTTGAGCGACCAGGTCTCCTCGTGCACCGTGAAGCCGGCCGCAGCGAGCTCGGCGGCGACGAGAGACAGCTGGTTCGACGCGATCACGATGGCCGCATCCATCGTGTAAACCGGGCGCACGTAAGTGTTGACCGCCAGTCCGCCAATCACGCAGTAGCCGCCAGGCCGTCGGCAAATCGCGAGCGCGGTCTCCAAGTCCTTGAGACCGCCGTTGCTCACCGCATCAAAGGCTTCCCGGGCAGTCATGATCCAGGGAATTATGCCGACTGCTGCTCCCTTGTCGAGCGGGCGTCCCAAGGGCCCAGGCAGGACGAATTGCTGCACTCCATTTCCGGCGTCGCCGAGGAGGCAATCCGTCCGGTGCGCGAACCAGCGCGGCCGTCCAGCCGGCCGCCCGCGCCCGGTCACCTCACCTCTGCCAGTTGGGCGACGAACGCGGCGAGCTTGGCCTGATCTTTCACACCCGCCGACGCCTCCACTCCACTGTTCACGTCGACGAAGCGCGCGCCCGTCGCCGTCAGGGCCGCACGGATATTTTTCGGAGTCAGTCCCCCGGCGAGAATCCAGGTCTTTTCCGGCTGCGCTTCGCGGTGCCGGCGAAACTTGGCCCAGTCCGCGGTTCTCCCGCTGCCGCCAAATTTGTCGGCCACAAAGGCGTCGAACAAAAAGGTGTCGGCCAGCGAGCGCACGGCCGGCGGGATCTCGGACTCGGGAGGCAACCGGGGGGCGAGCCACAGCCGCCCGGATCCGGCTTCCGCGGCCCAGGCTGCGGCTTCGGCGGGAAAAACGCCCGCCTCAAAATGCACCTGGACGAAGTCAAATCCCGCCGCGACGATCTCCCGCAGTTCCGCGGCCGTCGGCTCCACCGTCACCGCCACCTTCTTGCGATCGGGCAGACGCCCGGCCATCGCGCGATACTGCTGCAGCGTCACGTGACGAGGCGATCGCGCATCGAGCACAAATCCGAGATAATCGGCCCCGCAACGGTCGGCCAGCTCCGCGTCCACCAGCGACGTGAGCCCGCAGACTTTCAGCTGGATGCCATTGATCATGGGGGAAATTCTCAGGTTTGACCGGACCTGTCAGGTGGAAGGCATCCGGGCTAGCGGTCACCCAGCTTCTCGATCAGGGCGTCGACCAGCGCGTCGAGGGTCGGCTCCTTCGCCTCGAAATCCACCGGGATCCGGGCCTGGCGCATCGCTTCGCTGGTGCGCGGGCCGATGCTGCCCGCCAGGGGATGTTTCGCCCCCGCGACCGGCTGCAGTGCTCCCGCCTGCGCCGCAAACGCCTGCACCGCGGACGAACTGGCGAAGAGCACCGCATCCGCTCCCGACTGCCGGAAATCGTCCGCCGCCGGATTTCCCGTCAGATCGGACCGGACGTTTTCGTAGACCTGGAAGGTGTCGATGATCGCCTGCGCCGCTTCGAGTTTGATGACCAGCGTGTCGCGATTGAGATTGCCGGTGATCACCAGCACCTTGGAATTGTCGAGGCTGCCGGTCGCGATCATCGCGTCCGCCAGCGCCTCCGCCGTGCCGCCCGCGGGAGAAATCTCGACTTCGAGGTGGAGCGCGCGCACGACGCGGGCCGTGGCCTCACCGACGCACGCGATGCGCATCACGCCGAGGGCGCGAAGATCGCGAAATCCCTTCAGAAACAGGTCGAAGAAATGGCGCACGCCATTGGCGCTCGTGAATACCAGCCAGTCGTACCGTCCGATCTCGGCGAAAATCTCGAGAGTCGTGTCGCGATCCGTGAACGGTTTGATTTCGACCAGCGGCAGCTCCACCGCTTCGGCGCCGAGCAGCTCGAGCTTTCTCTGCAGATCGCCGGCCTGTTCCCGCGCGCGCGTGACGACAATCCGACGGCCGAAAAGCGGGAGACGCTCAAACCAGTTTGCCTGCTCGCGGTCGTGCACGACTTCCCCGACCAGGATGACCGCCGGCGCGCTGAGCTTCCGGGAATCGGCCAGGTCAGCGAGGGTCGCGGCAGTGCCGGCTACGCTTCGCTGGCGGCCGAGCGAGGCCCACTGCACCACGGCCGCGGGGGTCGCGGGCGGCAATCCACCCGCCATGAGCTCGGAGAGAATCAGCCGCAGACGGGCCATGCCCATGTAGATCGCCAGCGTCGCGTCGGGGAGCGACCCGTAGCGGCGCCAGTCGGTCGCGAGCGCGTGGGTTTGCGGGTCCTCGTGCCCGGTGAGGAAGATCAAGGCCGAGCTCGTGTTGCGCCGGGTCAGCGGAATCCCGGCGTGGGCGGCGGCCGCCAGGGCCGCGGTCACGCCCGGGACGATTTCGAATGGAATCCCGGCCGCGGCGAGCCGGCGCACTTCCTCGCCCCCGCGCCCGAACACCAACGGATCGCCCCCCTTCAGCCGGACCACGTTCCGGCCCGCCTCCGCCCGCGCGACCAGGAGCGCCTCAATCTCCTCCTGTGGCCGGGCGTGCCATTGCGGGCGCTTGCCCACGTAGATCTTCTCGCAATCCGCCCGGCACCAGGCCAGCAGCTCGGGATGGACGAGATAGTCGTAGACGACCA
>DASRKV010000113.1:0-10390 GCA_035648795.1 Opitutaceae bacterium | reverse complement strand
CGGGTGAGCGAGGACACCGTGTTCCTCGCGCCGCCGCGGTTCCTCGCCTTGCCCAAGGCGAAGACCACCGTCGCCATCAAGCTGCGCTCGCCGAAGAGCGCGACGCTCACCTTTGCGTCGCCGTCATTCCAGCACCGGTTTGCCTTCGATCTTCCGGGCGTCGCGCACCGGAGCAGTGACAACTTCTTCGAGCTTTACCCCGGTGAGGAAAAGGCGGTCGAGGTGGAGTTTGCGCGCCCGCGGACCGTCGCGCAACTCAGGCGCGCGCTCGTTTTTCGTTCCCTCGTCGACACCTATTGAGAGTTCCGGCCGGAATGCCTCCGGCCCTCGCCACAAATTTAGCCATCGCCTCCCGGCCCGGGCTTTGATTCATCGCTAGTCCGCTCCACCCCCCATCGCTTCGACCCCACTCCATGGATACCACCGCCGACCCGACCCCGAAATCGTATCAACCGCCGGCAACGGCCGCCGGCGACCGCGTACCCGTCGTCCAAAAGGTCGCCTATGGCCTGGGCACGACCCTCGACATGTGGGGCAACTGGCTCTATCCGAACCTCGTCTGGGCGGTGTTCAACATTTACCTGGGCGTGCCCCCCTGGCTGATCAGCACGGCCCTTTGTTTGAATCGCCTGGTTGACGCCGTCTCGGATCCGTTTTTCGGCTGGATGTCCGACAACACTCGTTCGCGCTGGGGGCGGCGCCGTCCCTACATTCTCATCGGGGCGGTGCTCGCCGGCGTCTGCCTCCCGGGGCTCGTCTGGGTGACCCCGGGATGGAGCTCCACCCACATCTTCGGCACCGAGATCACGAACTACTTCTGGTACATGGTCGTATCCTCCGGGCTCTACATCATGATCGTCGGTTTCTATAATGTGCCGTACCAAAGCCTCGGCGCCGAGCTGACTCCGGATGCGAAAGAGCGCACGAGTGTGTTCTCCTACAAAACCGCGCTGCAGAAACTGCCGGAGATCGGGCTTTTCGCCGGCGCGGCTTTCTCCACGGCGACCGTCTGGGCGGGCGCGACGAGGGAAAATCTCTTCCAGCGGCTCGGCCTCCTGGTCGAGCGGACCATTCATTGGTTCGGGGGCCTGGCGCACAGCCTGGTGACACTCGATTTCGGCGCGATTGGCGCCCTGCTGGCGAATCCTTTCGGCTGGGCCACTCCGACGGAGGGGAAGGTCAACACCCTGCTGGGCGCGCAGGTTTATATGGTGATTCTTGGGGCCATCATGGTGCTGGTCGGCGTCAACGTGTTCGTCTGGGTCAAGGAGCGGTACTATGGCTCCGTGCTCGAGCGGAAGCAGGAGAACATCCAGATCGGCGAGACGGTCTGGCGGACGCTGAAGTGCCGGCCGTTTCGCGCGAATTTGTCCATGGCCTTCGCTTATGCGATGGGCACGAGCATGGTCGGCACGCTCGGCTACTATGCGACGATCTACTACGTCTGCCGCGGCAATGTGTCGGTGGGATCGCTCTGGAATTTCTGGATGGGATTTGTCGGGAACACCGTCATCGGGGTGATGGGGGTGCCGGTGTTTGCGGCCGTGGCGCGCCGGATTGGCAAGCGGGGGGCGATGAAGTGCGTGCAGATCAGCGCCATCGCGGTTTTCATCGCCACGTGGTGGCTGTACACGCCGAGCGTTGTCTGGCTGCAGATCCTCGCCTCCGGTTTGATCGCGTTCACCGGCGCGGGCTTTTGGATGCTCTACGGCGCGATCGGGGCCGACATCATCGACTACGACGAGCTGGAGTACGGCAAACGGCGCGAGGGCGCCTTCACCGCCTGCGGCATGTGGATCATGAAGGTGGGCCAGGCGCTCGGCATCCTGTGTTCCGGCGTGGTGCTCTCCGCCACCGGCTTCGACGCCGCGCTCGGTGGAAATCAGACCGCCGGGGCGATCTTCAACATCCGGATCTATCTCGCGGCCATTCCGGTGATCGGGCTCGTCATCGCGCTGATCGCGCTCTCGCGTTATGGCCTCACTGACCGGCGGGTGGGGGAAATCCGCACGGAACTCGAAGCCCGCCGCGGCAAGGTGTAAACGACTCGTACGATGGGTTTGGTCTTCCGGCGCGACGAGGCCCGGCGGGCAGAAACCGGGTAATTCAGGCGCCCTTCACGACCCGGCCCCGAGACTCTTCAAGGCGGCGCGAAGGAAGCCCAGCGCGTACGCCATGCCGGCGTGCCAGGGCGCGCCACAGGCCAGTTGCGGCGTGTGGTCGGGAATGACGACTCCGTCGAAACGGTTGTCCCGCAGGATCCGGAGGACGCGCAGCATGTCGACGTCCCCGTCGTCGATGAAGGTCTCGCGATAGTGCGGCACCTTGCCGGTGATGTTGCGCAGGTGGACGTAGGCCAGCCGGCGCTGGCGGCTGTACTGGTCGACCGTCTCGTAAATGTCGCCCTCGGTCATTTCCGCGAGGGTGCCGACGCAGAACTCCAGCGCATTGGCCGGGCTGGGATTCAGGTCGATGAGCCGCTGGTAGTGCGATGGCTGGTACACAAGCCGCGGCTGCCCGCGCACCGTCGGCATCGGCGGGTCGTCGGGGTGCGCCGCCAGCTTCACGCCCGCTTCCTCGGCCACCGGCACGATCTCGTGCAGAAACTCCGCCAGCCGCCGCCAGAGTTCGTCGGAGGTGATCGGCGGCACCGTGCCAGCCGGCGCGTGCGGATCGACCACCATGTTCCAGACCATGCCGTGGGGCATCGGCGCATCGACGGGCCCGTCCATGCCGACGGACTCGGCCCCGCCGCGAGCAAAGGCGCCCGTGACGCGGCCCGCCACGCCGGCGAGGCTGAAATTGTAGCCCATGATCGGGATGCCCGCCTGGCCCAACCGGCGGATGATCGTCTTGACGTTCTCGATGTGCCGGGACCGCTGCGGGCCGTCGAGCAGCACGTCGTGCCAGTGTGCCGGGTCGAAATTCTCGATGGCCTCGAGCTTCAGGCCGGCGGCCCCGACGGCGCGGCGCAGGGTGACCAGTTCCTCGAGCGACCACAGGCGGTCGGGGTCGCCGGCCAGGCCCCAGCCCTGTTCCGTGCCCGTGGGCTGGTTGTCGCGCGGGTTCCGCGCGCCGCCCTTGAAGTAGTCGACAAGGTGCGCGACGACGTGCGTCGCCCCGATCTGCCGCGCGAAGCGGAAGTTCTCGGGGGTCAACATATGCCGGTAAAGGCCAAGGCCGAGTTTCATGTCACGGAGGCGATCAACCACGAATGAACACGAATGGACCCAAATGGGAAGAAAAGCCTGCCTGCCAGCAGGTGGAGCCCGCCGTCCCGGCGGGCTGAAAACTCCCGCCTCGAAAACCCGCCGGGACGCCGGGTTCCACCAACGGCCGAGGCTCAGGTGGCTGCGAATTTTTTCCGCCGTTCCGCGAGCTCGTCACCGATCCGGAGGTTCAGTTCCTTCGAAATCGGATAGAGCGCGAGACACACCACGCCGATCGCGAAGGGGATGGCGGAATAGACCGTAGCGCTGAGCCGGATCCCTTCGAGGGCCCGCTCGGACTGCGCAACATTGGCCACGTAGCCGTGGGCGGCCAGGACCAGGCTGGTGAGGGCTCCGCCCATGAGGCCCGCCTTCAAGGCGAAGACGATGCCCGCATAGACGAAACCCGTGGCCCGACGGCCGGTTTTCCATTCGGAGTAGTCGGCGACGTCAGCAATCATCGCCCAGAGCAGCGGAATCGTCGGGCCCCAGGCCGCCGGCCAGGCCAGGCTCAGCCAGAACAGCAGCGTGACCGATTCCCGCGGTACGACATAAATCAGCGCGGTGATGACCGTGGCCGTCCCCAGGCCGGCGAGAAACACGGTCTTCTTGCCGAATCGCGTGGACAGCGGCTTCGAGAACAACACGCCGATGATCGTCAGGGCGATGCCGGTCATGTTGAAGAAGCCAAAGCCGACCCCGCCCGCGTTGGACCCGTCCGGTGACACGATCAAACCGAACCAGTCGAGAACGGTCTTCCACCACGCAGCCTGTCCCGCCGCGGCCCCGCCCAGACCGACCGAGTTGAGGAAATCGATCAGCCGCGCCCGATCCACGTAATAGTTGAAATAGTAGTCCATCGAGCTGCCGCGCCAGGCGAGGGTGATGAAAATGAACAGCGTGAGAAAAAACATCACGACCCATGGCGGGCATTTGAATACGTCGGCGATATCTCCGCGCACCGAGGTCTTCTGCCTGGGGTCGGGCCGGACACGCTCCCGAACGCTGACGAACGTGACGAGGTAGAACACGACGCAGATGCAGGCATAGAGGCCGATCGTGATCGACCAGCCTTTGGCGTCGTCGCCGTGGCCGAACTTGTACACCAACGGACGGGTCAGGCCCTGCACAATCAACGTGGCCACCATGGCCGAGAAGAACCGGTAGGTGGAAATGCTCGTCCGCTCGTCCACGTCCTCGGTCATCACCCCGGTCAGCGCGGAATACGGCGTGTTGTTGGCCGAATAGAGCATCATCAGCACCACGTAGGTCGCCCAGGCGTAGATGATCTTGGCGCTGGGTCCGAAGCTGGGGGTGGTGAACGTCAGCCAGAAAACGAGGCCAAAGGGCAGCGCGGTCCAGAGCAGCCAGGGTCTGAATTTGCCCCAACGCGTGTTGGTGCGGTCGGCCGTCAAGCCCACCACCGGATCGAAAAACGCGTCCCACAACCGGACGAGGAGGAACAGCCAGAACGCCGCCGCCGCCGAGATGCCAAAGGTGTCCGTATAGAAACGGTTTTGGTACATCAGCATCGTCTGGAAGAAGAAGTTGGTCGCAGCGTCGCCGAGGCTGTAACCGAGCTTTTCGCGGAACGAGAGTCTCTGCACGACATGATTCATGGGGAGAAGGGTTGGGGGGCGGGCGCGGCGCCGGACGGCGGGAACTTACTCCCGCATCCACAGGATCGTGGTGACGCCGCGCGGGTAATAACGGCTGCCACAGGAGATGCCGGTGTCGCTACGAATCTGGTCACACATGGCATCCTTGCCGCAGCCGGGCTGGCGCTGCCAGTCGGCGTGGACGCGGTCGGCGGCGCAAGCGGACTTTCCCATGGCGCCAGGAAACAACTGCCGCACGACGTGCTGGGCAAGGGCGATCTTGCTGAACCAGGTGTTGGTGCTCGTGCTGCTCATCTTCCAGCCGCCGGACACGGCGTCGAGCCGGTTGTGCGCGAGCTCGAGGGAGCGGAATGTTTTTCCTTCAATCTCTTTGCGACATCCTCCAGTGTTCCTTTGAAGGGGCCGGGCGTTTCCATCTTGATCGAAACAAGCGCGGCGGCGAATTTGAGCGAGGTCGCCACGTCGTGATCCAGTCGCCAGGACAAGTAAGCCGAGAAAGTCGTATCGCCGCGGCCGGTCCTGCCCGAGCTGTTGCTGTTGGAGAATTCTTCGTAGTACGTCACGCCCTTCACCCGGGCCAGCACGCCCTGGGAGTGCGTGATGAGGATTTCAGGGCAGCCCCACGATTCGACCATGATGGCGGCCTTCTCCAGATCTTCGGTGCCGGTCAGAATACGGGCTTCCACGATGTCCAGCTTGAGCTTGTCCATCATGCCCGCTATGTCTTTTTTGTTCGCGACGTCGCTGTACTCGATGTCGTGGGTCACCGGGGTGACGTGGCGGACGAAACTCTGCATGTCGGTTGACAGGCTGTAGCCCCTGGATTTCAAGCCCTTCATGAGCGCCATGTCGAATTCGGTGTCCGAAATCCCGGCCAGGTGAACGCACGTCGAGCTCAACGCCGGGACGTCGTTGATGGAAATAAGACCGGCGGATTTGACGAGAGTCAATTTGCGCTCGTCGACGTTTGCGGAATAGTGCAAAACCCTCGAATAGGTCGTTTCTTCACTTGGGATGAGGTAGGTGTCGACGCCTGCATCCTTCATCGGCTGGAGGATGTGTTCGTCCTTTTTGGCCATCTTCACGACTGCGGCGACTTTCTTCCCGACGCGGGGGGCGACCATGGCCCCGCACAATACGGCGCTTCCCGGAGCGACGTGGGGCTTTCCCCCGAAGGGAATGATCTCGTCATAGCACATGTGACCGACGAACGTGATGTCGTACTTCTTGGCCATTTCGATTGATTCCTTAGTTGGCTGCTCCCTATTTCCCGTTTCACGAACCCTTCAGCAAATCGGGGTAGAACGGGATCAGGTCCTGCGACTCAATGGTCTTGGATTGGGTCTTGGCCTGCAGGTCTTTGATGTGGTTCATGACCAGATGCGTCCAGACGGCCCCGGGTCGGGGATAGGCGGCGACGATATAATGGGGTCCCGGCTTGGATTCTCCGGCTTCCTTTTCCAATTCGGCCCGGAGGTTGTCGGCCGTGATCATCGAGTTGCCGCAATCGAAGACGACCCTGTCCATGTGCTTGTAGACGTCTTTGCTCTCTTTGGCCATGCCGTAGTAATCCAACAATTGGGCGAAGACGTAATTGGAGGTCGTATAGACGTCTTTCCCCTGGTCGGAATCCACCGGTTTGCCGTTCTCTGTCTTGCACATGGCCCAACCCATGAAGGAGCGGTTGTTCCGGTAAATCGTCTTCAAGATCGCCTTGGCGCGGCCTTCGGGGATGCATGGCTCTTCGCCGATGGAGATCATATACCACAGGGCGTCGAGCTGGTTGGTCCAGACATCGGTGTTGGCGTTTCCGGTCTTGGGATCGAAGCAGGTGATATAGTACTGGAGTTTCTCTCCCTTCTTGTTCTTCCCATCCCGCCACAGCTTCTCGAGGCTGTTCCAGCCCTTGTCGAACGCCTTCTTGATTTGCGCCTCGCCTGCCTTGTCCTTGAGCATTTGAGCCATCTTGATCATGGCCTGGCAGCCGCCGAGGAACTGCGTGGCGTCGTAGGCATCGGCACCGAAGAGGACCAGGTTGTCGAAGGTGTTCTTCACCTCTTCAGGATAGCCCTCGGGTATGCCGTCATCATCGAAATCGAGTTTGAGCAGAGCATCGAGGCCGAACTTGAGCGTCTCCCAATTCTTCTTCAGGAAATCCATGTCGCCCGTGAACTTCACGTTGCGCAACACCCGCATCATCAATTTGGGGAACAGGTCCACCCAGTAATTGTTGTTGTACCAGGCGTAATCGCTGACGTTGCGCAGTGGATGGCCCTTGGGCATGGCGCCCAGATCGTGGGCGACGCTGCCCTTGGTCTTGAAGGCGTCGCGAATCTGAGTCATGGAGACGCCTTTGTACGCCTCGGGATGTTCCACGTAATGTTTTCGAGCTTCGACGTTTGAAGCGTGCTGGTGGTAAAAACGCGGCGTGGGATCCTCGGCCAGGATCGAATCAATGAACCCCTGGCACAAATCCTTTTCCACCCGTGGGAACAGCATCAACAGCACCATTGAATACCAATCCACGTCCGACGGATCAATGTAGGCGTAATCGAAACACTCCAGGAACCGGGCGCGTTCATTTCCCTTTTCGTCCTCGACCCAGACAATGGCGTTCGAGAGCGGGAAATGAAGTTCGTTAAGGATCAACCGCGTCAGGCGCAAAGTTCCGTTCCGGTCGCCTTTGTAGGAGGCGCTGGATTGAATGGAATCAAAGATGCGTTTCTGGATCGCCAAGGTGCGGTTCCACCACTGCGGATAGCTTTCGAGCGCCAGCTTGGCCAGATCAACCGCGCGGGATTCCTCGTTCTGGAAATGCCGGACGTACTTTCGCTCGAACTTCGTGCCGTCAATATAGACTTGTTCCGGAAAATCCAGCGCGACGGCGATCGCCAGCTTCTGCGTTGCCTTCGGCTCGACGGTGAACGTGAGGCTGATGGCCGAGCCATAATCGCTGCGGAGAACGGGCGTTCGCTTTTCAAAGAAGCTGCCGTCGTCCTTGAGCAACAGGCCCTGCGCCAACCGGTTCAGACAGAAATAAGGCTGAAGATCAATTGACACTCCGGGCGTTTCCGCCACCGCCAGCACCATCCGGTTGGCGGTTTCCGTGCTTCCCATGATGACGCCCCGGACACCCGCGGACCGGAACTCCTCATGCTTCTGGCCGTGAACCGCTGCGGAGCAGACATAGACGCTGTCCTGGTCAGTCGGTTTAAGCTCCTTTTCCTGGAGATTGACCAGGGACGGCTTGGGGACAACGAGCGTGATCTCCTGAGCCTCATTCGCGGTGTTTTCCACCTCGAACTCTTCAACGCCGAGAGGCATCAGCGTCTGGTTTCCTCCAGACAGCAGGGGAGAAATCAGCCTCCGGACCACTTGCACCTTTCCGAGCTTGTAGGCGATCTCCAGCGACGGCGTGGCGATGGTGAGCGAAACGTGCTTTTCGGCAACCGGAGGATGGTAGTAGATCTTGACCGCCGGGATGTCGTCGGGCATTTCGGCATCTCCCGGCTGCTTCTGGGTCAGCATCGTGCATTTGTCGCCGATGCGGATGAACGGCGCCGATGCGAACTCGACGGCTTTCTGGTTGAGCATGATGAGCCGGCCCGCGTCGTTCAGCCGGTTGTAGAGGCCGTAGGGAGAAATGCCGATTGAACAAGTGGGAGCACCTTGCAGGGCGACCGTTTGCGGGAACTGCAGGCATTTGGACATGCCCTGGAAGTGAACCGCCATCTTGTTTCGCTCGTAAATGGTGGCTATCTTGTCTCCCCGGATGGTGTAAATATCGCGTAGGTCGAAGCCAGTGGATTTAGGCATTTTGCTGTTGCTCCTCGGTTCTTTGTGATTCGTCTGAAGGGCAGGACCCCCTATGCTCTGGCGTCCCATTACTGTTCCGGGCGCCAGCTCGGAATTCTGGATTCGTCGCTGGCGCCCGGAATGATGAATCAGACTCGCGGTGGGTAAACGCGCGTTATGCTAGCACTTTCCCGCCCACATGTTGGGTTGTTTTCCTGCCTTCTTCGCGGGCTTCATTGGAGCAGCGAGTTCGTCCGGAATGTTCGCCTCGGCGCTCAGATCGATCGGCATCTTCGTCGTGGGATATGCCTTGATGGTGCCCCACAGAAGATCCACGGCGGCCCGGATGGAATCGGGCGTACCGGAGAAGTTGCAGACCACTGCGTCGGCTTCCTTGGTGACGCCTTTCCGGTACGGGAAGTTGGTCACCACGATCACTGTGTGTCCCGCCGCCTTCAACGCCTTGACCAAGCGCTGGTTATTGCCCTTCTTCTCGATGCGGGCGTAATAATTTGTCATGACGACTTGATCCGCCATTTTGGCCAGTTTCAGAGCCTCTTCCATGTCCTCGTCGGAGGCATAGAAGCCGGTGTCATCCAAAATGAGGTTCATCGAGTGCTTGGCCATTTGCTCGCAGAACATGTGCGGATGACTGTACAGATCCTTACCCAGGAATGAGTAGGGCATGATCTGCTCGATGACCAAGATCTTCTTGTCCTTGGAGAGGGGCAGGAGCTTCTTGTTATCGCGCACCACCAAGAGGGCTTTCTCCGCCACTTCCCGCGAGAAGCCTTGAACCTCTTTACTGTGGACGTTGATGCTGGTTTTTTCCGGATCCATTTTCCCGGCTTTCTCGAACAGGCCCTGGTCGTACTTCATGCACAGCAGCCGCCGGCACGCGTCGGTGAGCCGCTCTTCGGAGAGCTCGCCGCGCTCAACGGCGCCCTTGATCCCGAAGAAGCACTGCGAACGAGATTCATCGTCCGCCTTGAGGAGGATGGTGTCCACGCCCGCCTTGATCGCCATGGCGCACGCTTGAGGCAACGGCCATTTTTTCAGGATGGCGGCCATACCGATGGCGTCCGAAACGACGACGCCTTTGAATCCCATTTCCTTCCGCAAGAGATCGACGAGGATCTTCGAAGACAGGGTGGCCGGGAACTCCTTGTCGTAGGCCGGGTAAATCGTGTGTGCCGTCATCAAAGCCTTGGCACCAGCGTTAATGCCCGCCTGGAAGGTGACCAATTCGACTTCCTTCATCCGCTTCAGGTCGCCCTTGCAGACGTCCAGCACGTCGTGCGCGTCGGTCGCCGAATCGCCGCGGCCGGCGAAATGCTTCACTGTCGCAACGATGCCCGCATCTTGATACCCGCGCACCGTCGCATCGATGAACTTCGCGCAGACCTTCGGATCATCGCCGAAGGAGCGCACACCGATTTCGGGGTTGAGCGGATTGATATTAACGTCGCAGACGGGGTGATAGAACTGGGTTATGCCGATGAGGGCCATTTGCTTGCCAAGCGTATTCGCCACCTTGTAGGCGAGATCGAGGTCGCCGATGGCGGTAATGCCCATGGGCGGCGGAAACTGGACGACATGGCCGGAGGCGAAATCGTTTTTGAAATCGCCTTCCATGTCGATGGTGATGTGCAGGGGGACTCCCGCAGGCCGACTCATCGCGATTTTCTGCAGTTGGTTGAGCGCGGCGGTGAGCTCCGCGGGAGTCACGCTCACGCCGAAGCTGCGGTCGTCGAAGTAGGTATGCGC
>DASRKV010000112.1:0-3499 GCA_035648795.1 Opitutaceae bacterium | reverse complement strand
ACCCAGTCCCATGGCCGGTGCCTTTTCCATAGCGGGTGACACCGTCTACCAGCATCAGTTTGAGCGCTTCGCCGTGATCCGTCAGGTACGCGTAGTCGGCGCAACTGCGAAGGCTTGCCAGCGCGCCCATGCCGCTCATGGCCACCATCGTTTGTTGCAGCGGCCCGGCTTGCGCCGGGGGCCGGTGGATGCGGGGAACGGGCGATACTCCACCCTGTCGCTTCGACGCCGCGTGTCAATCAGCGTTGAATCGGGACCCGGAGTCAGCGTGCAAACGGGACCCGTACCGTCGGTTGTGTTGCGAGAAGCGATGGCACACGGCGTCAATGATGACCGGGGTCAGCCGGAGGTCGGGCGCAGCCCGTCCGTAGGCTGACCCCGGTCATGCAAGCAGTCCCCTTGGGGGCTGGTGAGGCGAGCGGGCGAGAGCTGCGACGGACGGGGTTGGGTCAGTCGCGGCCGAAGCCTCTTGGGGGTTGGACCGCCTGCAGTTCGGAGAGGTCGAGGTCGCAGACTTCCCTCAGTGCATTGGCCGTTGCTCCGTCCTGGAGATTGTCGGGCAGAGCCTCGAACCACGCGGCATAGTCGGCCTGCAGCGCCAGCAACTCGGCGACGGCATCACGCCAGCGTCGTGCGCGGCTGCGGTGATCCGACGGGCGCCGGGTGCGGGTGGCGGGCAGGCCGGTGGCGTGGGCGGCACGATAGCGCGCCTGGCGCTCGGCATTGGTCAGAGGCTTGTCGCCGATCGGCTGGCACGGCATGTTCCACTCCGAAGCGTTACGTAACGGAACGCGGGCAATCAGGCGCGGTGCTTGAAGCGCCAACTCTCATTGCCGGTCTCGATGATGTCGCAGTGATGGGTGAGCCGGTCGAGCAGGGCTGTGGTCATCTTGGCGTCGCCGAAGACACTCGGCCACTCGGCGAAGGCCAGGTTGGTGGTGATGATGATCGAGGTGTGCTCGTAGAGTTTGCTGGTCAGGTGGAACAGCATCTGGCCACCGCTGGCCGCGAACGGCAGGTAGCCGAGTTCGTCGAACACCACGAGGTCGGCGCGGACGAGCTGCCCGGCGAGCTGGCCGGTCTTGCCGATCCGGGCCTCGGCTTCGAGCTGGTTGACCAGGTCGACGGTATTGAAGAAGCGGCCGCGGGCGCCGCTGCGCACGCAATTGGCGGCGATCGCGATGGCAAGATGACTTTTCCCGGTGCCGGTGCCGCCGACCAGCACCGTGTTGCGCCGGGTCGCCAGGAAGCCGCCCTGGTGCAACTCGCGCACCAGCGCCTCGTTGACCGGCGAGGCGGCAAAGTCGAACTCGGCCAGTGTCCGGGCCAGCGGGAAGCGTGCTTTGCCCATGCGGTAGGCCGTCGAACGGGCCTGATTGTCGGCAAGCTGGGCGCGCAGCAGCTCGCCGATCACCTGTTGCAAGGAATGCCGCCGCTTGGTCGCCTCGCCGATGATCTCGTCGTAGGCGGCGCGCATGCCGGCCAGCTTCAACGTGCTCATCGCCTCCAGGATCTGTTGGCGTTCCATCAGACCAGCTCCGTCATCTGGCGCAGCCGGTCATAGCGGGCGCAGTCGGCGAGCGGCTCGATTGCCAGGCTCAGTTCGACCGGGGTTGCGATCGGTGCCGCCGCCTGCGGCTGGCGGCGGCGCGCCAGCAGGTTGAGCACCACGTCGCGACTGCCAAGCTTGGCCTCCAGTGCCTCGCGGCAGGCTGCCTCCACCGCGTCCAGGCCGGTCTCGGCCGCCGCCACCAGAATGTCGACGAACTGCCGATCGCCGTCGGCGTGCGAGGCGAGGATCCGCCGCACCTGCGCCAGCGCCGGCGGCAACGCCCAGTCACGGAACGGCTGCCCGTTGCGCAGCGCCCCGGGCTTGCGCGCCAGAACCGGCAGGTAGTGCCATGGGTCGTAGACGGTCTGATCGCGGCCGAACCGGCGCCGGTGCTCGCCGACGATCTCGCCGTTGCACCACACCACGATCCGCTCGGCATACGCCCGCAATTGCGCAGCCTGCCGCGCCGCCTTGGCCGCCACGCTGTAGCGGTTGTGGTCGAAGCGCACCAGGCTGCTCTTGGAGACCGCAACGTCAACTTCGTGAAAGCCGTCGAACGGTCCCGCGTAGGCAATCAGACCAGCACGTTCCGCCTCGAACATTTCCCAGATGCTGTGCTCCTTGCTCTCCGGGTGCGCGTTCTCGCGCGCATAGGCCAGGCAGCGTGCCTCCAGCCAGGCGTTCAACTCAGCGTAGTCGACAAATCGCAGACGTGGCGTGAAGAACTGCTCCCGCGCCGTGCCAACCTGATTCTCGACCTGGCCCTTCTCCCAACCAGAAGCCGGCGTGCAGGCCGTCGGCTCCACCAGGTAGTGGCTGCACATCTGCAGGAAGCGGCGATTGAACACGCGCTGCTTGCCGACCAGCACCGTGTCCACCGCCGTCGACATGTTGTCGTAGATGCCGCGCCGGCAGCTGCCGCCGAACAGTCGGAACGCGCGGTCGTGCGCGTCAAACACCATCTCCTGCGTCTCGCGCGGATACGCTCGGATCAGGAACATCCGGCTGTGGCACAGCCGGACATGCGCCGCCTTCACCGTCGTGGTGACGCCGCCCAGCACCACCACCTCATGGCTCCAGTCAAACTGGTAAGCCTCCCCCGGCGCAAACCACAGCGGAATGAACACCTCACCACCACGCCCGTGCGCCCGTCGCCACGCCCGCACATGCCGCTGCACGCTGTCGTAAGCGCCTTCGTAGCCCTCCGCTTGCAATAGCCCGAATAACCGCTGTGCCGTCAGCCGCTCGCGTCTCGGCCGCTTGACGTTCTCCACCAGCAGATCATCCAACCGTTCAACAAACGCACCAAGCCGCGGCCGCGGCTGCATCGCCCGATCATAGCGAAAGTCCGGCCCCGGCTGCCGAACCGCCTTGCGAACCGTCTTCCGAGATACCCGCAGATCCCTGCTGATCTCCCGAATCGCTTGCCGCTCAACAAAATACGCCCGCCGGATCCGTCCAATCGTCTCCATCGTCATCATCCCGGTTCGGCCCTTCTGGTTGCAACCAGAAGTAGCCCTAGCCGATCCGCAGGGTGGGTCCCGATTGGACGCTGTTCACCCCGGATACCGGGTCACTCTTCCACGCTGTTTTCCATGTTGACGATGCGGCCCTGCCCCTGGGCCTTCATGACAGGCGCCACCGCCTTCGTCAGCTGCATCGGCCCGGTCAGGTTGACCGCCATGATCCTGTCCCACACCTCGGACGTCAGACCGTCAAGGTCGTCGAAGGAGATCGCCTTGTTGTAGGCTGCGTCGTTGACGAGAATGTCGAGCCGGCCGAAGTGCGCCGTTACCGCGCCGACCACGGTTGCCACCGCCGCGGAGTCGGTGATGTCGCAGGCGAAGGCAGCGGCCTTGACCTGATGGCGCGATGCCAGCTCGCGGGCGACGGATTCGGCCTGCTCGCGGCTCTGCGCATACATGACGGCGACGTGCACGCCTTGCC
>DASRKV010000111.1:0-4028 GCA_035648795.1 Opitutaceae bacterium | reverse complement strand
CTCTACTCGCTACTCACTACTGACTACTCGCTACTCGCTACTTTGCCCATGACCGACCTTCGCTTCGCCCTTTGCCGGCCCACCAGCTCGTCACGCCTCATCGCCGCATGCGGGCTTGCCTGTCTATTTCTCGGACTATCGCTGCCCGCCTTGCCGGCCGGCCCGGCTCCGGCGGACGGGACCGTTCCACCGCTGACGTTTGCCCTCAAGGATCAATTCGACCGGGAGTATACCCAGGCGCTGTGCGCCGGAAAGATCGCGATCGTCTTCGAAGCTGACCGCGAGGGTAGTAAATTCTCCGGCCAGTGGTCGGCAGCCATTGCGGCCGGATTGAAGTCCGCGGCCAGTCCGGCGGTGCAGTGGGTGAGCGTCGCCGAGCTGCCCTCGGTTCCCGGGTTCCTCCAGGGCTTCGTCAAAAGCAAGTTTCCCCAAGACAAAACCCAATGGACGCTCCTGGATTGGCACGGGCGGTTCATCAAAATGTACGGACTTCCGTCCGACCGCTGCAATGTCCTCGTCTTTGCCGCGGACGGCCGCTTTTTGCTCCGCATCGGCGGACGCGAGGTCGATCCGGCAGCAGTGTCGGCGCTGGTGGCGGCAGTTGCAGCCGCCGCACCGAACGGCAAACGTTAAGCGGCAAGCCGTCGGCTCCTTCTGGCAACGACACAGACAACTCTCATGAATGCCGCCAGTGGCTCAACGTCCGCCGCCCGAATCTCACCTTTCGCCGCCTAAAGCCTCCAGTTTTTCTTCCCATGTTTTCCGATCTCAAATTCGCCCTGCGCCAACTGGCCAAGTCTCCCGGCTACACGCTGGTCGTCGTGCTGACGCTGGCCCTCGGCATCGCCGTCAATACGAATATCTTTGGCATCGTCGGCGCATTCTTCCTGCAGCCGATGCCGGTGCCCGACGCCGATCGCCTTACCCTCGTCCTCCAGCGGAGCGATGCCTGGAATTATCCGCACGCCATTTCGTTTCCCGATTTTAGGGACTACCGGGCGCGGACCACCAGCTTCAGCGATCTGGTCGCCTTCTTCCCCCAGCCCATGCACCTCAGCGCCGAGGGCAAGACTCCCGAACGCGCCTGGATCGAAGTCGTCACCCCGAACGGCTTCAGTGCGCTGGGCGTGCCGGCAGCGCTCGGACGCGTGCTGGTGCCGTCCGACGGCGAGGCCCAGGGTGGACAGCCGGTGGCCGTTCTCACCTACCGCTGCTGGCAAAACCGGTTTGGCGGCGATCCGCACGTCGTCGGTCAGATCATCCAGATCAACGGACACCCGTTCACCATTGTCGGCGTGGCGCGCGAGGGTTTCCAGGGTTTCACGTCCTCCCTGGTGATGAGCGCTTTCGTGCCGTCGGGTGCCATCGCGCAGGTCTATGGCGACGGCGCAAAGTTTCTCGACGAGCGCGGCATCCCGGCGTGGCGAACGCTCGGCAAACTCAAGCGCGGCGCCAGGGTCGCCGCCGCTGACGCCGAGGTCAAAGTCGTTACCGCCCAACTGGTGCGGGATTTTCCCGACAGCCACAAGGGCACGCAGGGAATGGTTCTGCCGGAAGGCCGCTGCCGGCCCGATCCCATGGTCGCCGATTTCAGCATGATGTTCGCGATCTTGTTCATGAGCCTCGTGACGCTCGTGCTGCTGATCGCCTGCGCGAACGTCACGAATCTCATGCTCTCGCGCGCCCTGACCCGCCAGAAGGAACTCACGATGCGGGCGGCGCTCGGCGCAAGCCGCTGGCGCCTGATCCGCCAGTTGCTCAGCGAGAGTCTGCTGCTCGCCGGCCTGGCCGGGCTGGCCGGCTGGTTTCTGGCCAGCCGGGTCGGCGAACTGTTCGCCCGCTTCGCGCCGCACGGCGACATTCCGGTGGCCATGGGGACCGGTCCCGCCCCGCGGGATTATCTGTTCACCGTCGTGCTCTCGCTGCTCGCCGGCGTCGCGAGCGGCCTGGTGCCGGCGTTGCGCGCGTCGCGCGTCGACCTGGTGGAGAGCCTGAAGGAAAGCCCGGGCGGACGTCTCGCGGACGGCCGTCACCGGCTGCGAAACCTGCTGGTCGTCAGCCAGGTCGCCTTCTCGCTGGTGGTATTGATCAGCGCGGGGTTGTTCGTGCAGAGCCTGCAACGGGCGCGGTCGGTCAACCTCGGTTTTCGCAGCGACCATCTGCTGATGCTTTCGTTCGATCTCGGCATGGAGGGCTACTCCTATGAGCGCGGCGAGAGCTTTATCCGGCAGACCCTGGACAAGACCCGCGCCCTGCCGGGAGTCACGGCGGCGGGCGTCACGCAGCATGTGCCATTCGACTATTACGTGCAGATTCGCGACGTCTGGCCCGAGAACCCCCCGCCGCGCTTCAAGGACGGCAGCTCGTCGGTCGCCTACAGCCGCGTCGATCCCGGCTTTTTCGACCTGATGGGACTGCGCCTCCTGGGCGGCCGGCTGCTGGCTGAGACCGACACTGAATCGGCGCCGCACGTCATCGTGATCAATCAGGCGATGGCGTCGCAATGCTGGCCGGGGGAGGACGCGATCGGGAAGCGTTTGCGGCTGTCGCGCGACGGCCCTTGGCTCGAGGTGGTCGGCGTCCTGTCGACGGCCAAGTACGTCATGCTGGCGGAACCGGCCCGTCCCTATTTCTACCTCCCGCTCAAGCAGGATTACTTCAGCCCGCTCACGCTGATGGTGCGCAGCCGCGGCGAGCCGCTCGCCCTGGCCAACGACCTGCGCGCCGTGGTGCAGTCGCTCGATCCTCACCTGCCGGTCTACAGCGTGCGCACGATGGACGATCTCATGGACACGAGCATTTTCGCGCTGCTGCCCATCCGGATGGGCGCGTCGCTCGCCGCGGTGCAAGGCGTCATCGGGCTCCTGCTCGCGGTGATGGGCCTCTATGCCGTCGTCTCCTATGGCGTGAGCCGTCGCACGCGCGAGATTGGCATCCGCATGGCGCTCGGCGCGCATCCCCGGGCGGTTCTCGGGCTCGTCATCCGTGAGGGCATGCGACTGACCGCCATCGGTCTCGGGCTCGGGCTCATCCTGGCCGTCGGGTTGGGCTTTGCCCTGTCGAAGGTGCTCTACGGTCTGGGCGCCGTCGACCCGTTGGTCATCGTCGGCGTGACCCTTCTGCTGGCGGCCACCGCCGCGCTGGCCTGCTGGTTCCCCGCCCGCCGGGCGACCCGCGTCGATCCCGTCATCGCGCTGCGCGCGGAGTGATAAAGCAGTAGCGACCATCGCATAGTGAGGAACGAGCATCTTCAGCCCACCCATCCAACCGCCATTTCCAGCCACCACTCGCTGCGCGCTGCCCACTCCGCACTACTTCTGCCATGAACGATCTCCGCTTCGCTTTGCGGCAGTTCATCAAGACGCCCGGCATCACGGCCATCGCGGTGCTCACGCTGGCGCTCGGCATCGGGGCCAACGCCGTCGTCTTCTGCTGGATCGAGGCCATCCTGCTGCATCCGTTGCCCGGCGTGCGCGCCGCGGACCAGATCGTCGCGCTGGTGGGCCGGCGCGACGCCGCGCAATGGGACACGGTGTCGCCGCCGGACGTCAAGGATTACGCGCAGCTCACCGACGTGTTTGCCGGGGTCATCGGTTCGCAGGTCACGCCGGCCAGCCTGACGGTCAACGGCGAACCGCAGTGGATCTACGGCCAGATTGCCACCGTCAACTTCTTCGACGTCCTGGGGGTGCGTCCGCTGCTCGGCCGCACGTTCCTGCCGGAGGATGGCACGAAGCCGGGCGGAAATCCTGTGGTGGTGATCAGCGAAGGCCTCTGGCAACGCCGCTTCGGCGGCGACCACGCCGTGATCGGCCGCCTGGTGGAGCTGAACCGCCACAGTTTCACCATCATCGGCGTCGTGCCCGGAGAATTCCGCGGCACCATGAGCGGATTGATCGGTGATTTCTGGGCGCCGATCACCATGCACCAGGAGGTGGCGAACTTCGGCTCGCTCGAATCCCGCGGCGACCGCTGGCTGCACACCCAGGCGCGGCTGCAGTCCGGGGTGAGCCTGGCGCGGGCGCAGG
>DASRKV010000110.1:0-2421 GCA_035648795.1 Opitutaceae bacterium | reverse complement strand
TCGGACGCGAACGCGCCGGCCACCAACTCGGCCTTGCCGTCCATGATGGCGGCGAGGCGATGCACGGGGCCGATCAAGGCGCCACGGCCGCCGCCAACCATGCCAAAACGCAGCTTCCGGTTCATGCCGATCCTTTCTTCTCGAACGCCGCGTCGAACGCGCGCGCGCTGGCGGTGAAATCGAGCCGGCGCACAAAGGCGGCCGCCTCCGTGGCCCCGTGGATCCGGTCCATGCGGCTGTCCTCCCATTCGACGGAGAGCGGGCCGCGGTAGCCGACGTCATTGAGCGCCACAATGATGTCTTCAAACCGGATGTCCCCGCGGCCGGGCGAGCGGAAATCCCAATACCGGCGCGGGTCGCCAAAACCCACATGGCCGCCGAACACGCCCACCGAGCCGTCGCCGTGCCCCCACCACACGTCCTTGATGTGCACGTGGTGTATCCGCGGCCCGAGGACGCGGATGAACTTCACGTAGTCCACCCCCTGATAGCCGAGGTGCGACGGATCGTAGTTGAACCCGAAGCGGCGGTGCCCCTTGACCGCCGCGACCGCGTGTTCCGCCGAGGCGAGATCGAAGGCGATTTCCGTCGGATGGACCTCGAGGGCGAAGTTGACGTTGACGCGGTCAAATGCCTCGAGGATCGGACCGAAACGCCGGGCAAAATCCTGAAAGCCCTTTTCCCAATAGTCCGGCGAAGTAGGCGGGAAGGAGTAAATCGAGTGCCAGATGCTTGATCCGGTGAAACCGTTGACGATCGCGGGCGCGCCCGCGGCGTTCTTCCGTCCCGGCTGAAGATCAAAGAAACGCCGGGCCGCCTGCGCGGTGCGGATCATCTTTCGGGCCGCCCGGCGACGCACCCCCTCCGGCTGGCCGTCGCCCCAGACGTCGGGCGGCAGGATCGACCGGTGGCGTTCGTCAATCCGGTCGCACACCGCCTGCCCCGTCAGGTGATTGGAGATCGCGTAGCAGGTGAGGCCGTGGTCGGTGAGCAGCTGCCATTTTTCCTGGCAGTATTTCTTCGACGACGCAGCCTGATCGACGTCGAAATGATCGCCCCAGCAGGCGAGTTCGAGGCCATCGTAGCCCAGGCGCTTGGCGGCTGGGGCAAGTTCGGCAAGCGGCAGATCGGCCCATTGGCCGGTGAAGAGCGTGATTGGACGCGACATGGAAGGTCAGGGGATAAAAGATTGGCGGCGAATACCGATAGCAGCTAACGTGGGCATTGCGACTTTGAATGTTCTGCGCGCGGCGCCGCGTGAAGGGAAATCCGCCGGCGCGGTGTTATGATCGCCGCACATGTTAAACATGAAAACACTTTCGGCATTGATCCTAGGCAGCGGGCTGTTGTTTGCCGGCGCGGCTTTTGGCCAGATCGGGCAGATGGTTCCCGAATGGCAGTCTGTGCGGATCGTGCAGACATACGACCCCGTCTTCCCAATCCAGCTCACCCAGACGGGGGTGACTAGAGGCGAGGCGCAGGTGGTCATCAATACGGACGCCAAAGGCAAACTCATTGAATGGCTGGTGGTTGGGTATTCTTATCCGGAGTTTGCGCGTGAGGCCGTCGCGGCCATCAAGCGGTGGGAGTTCGTGCCCGCCCGGCTGCGTGGTGATCCGGTCGGCACTACGATCGAGGTCTTCTTCTATTTCGAAGCCCGGGGCGTCGTGGTGTCCATGACCACAATTGATACCCTCGAAATGGAGTTTAACATGCTCTTCGGCGCCGGCCGTAACGCCTACCGACCCTGCTCCCTGCGAGAACTGGACCGGATCCCCACGCCCCTGAGCACGATCGCGCCGCGCTACCCGGTTGAACTGGTCAACAAGAGGGTACGGGGCAAGGTCACGGTCGACTTTTTCATCGATGAGACGGGCGTCGTCCGCATGCCATCCGTATCGCCGCAGGACAACAGTGATTTGACGGCGTTGTCGATCGAGGCATTGCGCCAATGGAAATTCGAGCCTCCCACACGCAACGGGAGACCCGTCTTGGTCAGGGCGACCCAGGTGTTCAATTTCGGCGGGGGGAATTAGCCGCAGACCGGCGGACTTTGGAGCCCCGGGCTGCCAAAGATGAATGGTTGGGGCCAGTTTTCCGGCCTGACAGATGGACAATGACTTTGGCGGAAGCCCGTGCGATGGAGGGCGGCGGGCACGGTTCCGACTTTTTCGGTCATTGAGCAAGGCGCTTGCCCGGGCCTCCGTCAGCGACCGGCCATCGGCCATTTCCACCAAGTCGGCACGGCCTGAAGCGGCGCCTCGCTAGACGATCGCAGTCTCGCGCAGAAAGCCGGCCAGGTCTTCGCGCAAACGCTGCCGCGCGCGGTAGAGTCGCGTTTCGACCCCCCGTTCCGAACAGCCGACGACGGCGCCAATCTCGCGGTAGGACAGTTGCTCGTAATGGTGGAGAAGCAGGGTG